>CAZMRP010000463.1:0-4764 GCA_964568275.1 uncultured Myxococcales bacterium | reverse complement strand
CCTCCGCCTGCGGTAGGGCTTGCGCTTCCAACGGACGACAAGGCAAGATATTGCGCGACGTTCGGGGAGCGGAGCGGGATGACGGGCGGCGAACTACCGGTGACCGAGGGGCTGGATCTGGTCGGCACGATCGAGGTCTGCATCATCGCGGCGGCGGCGTTGGCGGTGGTGTTCCACAAGCTGCGGCAGCCGGCCCTGCTGGCCTACATCGTCGCCGGGTTGCTGCTCAGCGCCTTCTGGCGGCCCTGGGTCGGCGGCTCGATCCACGCCCTGGAGCAGGTTTCGCACTTCGGGTTGGTCCTGCTGTTGTTCGTGATCGGCCTTGAGCTGGACCTGCGGGGGGTGTTCCGGCTGGGGCCGCGCGCGGCGGCCGCGGTGCTGTTGCAGACGCCGATCGCGGTGGGGGCGATTCTCGGCGTCCAGTGGGTGCTGGACGCCCTCGGTCTCCAACTGCCCGGGCTCGCGACCTCGTCCTCCGGTTGGTTCTACTTCGCGGTGGCGGTGGGGCTGAGCAGCACGGCGGTGGTGGTCAAGCTGCTGGCCGATCGTTTCGACCTCGCCTCCGAGGCGGGCCGGCTCACGGTGCTGACGCTGATCGCGCAGGACATCTGGGCCGTGGCGGCGTTGTCGTACGTGTCGGGAGCCGGGGAAGGGGGCGGGGCGCTGTCGATCCTGGGGAAGCTCGGCGGCGCCGCGCTGGCCGCGGCGGCGATCATCCTCGCGGCGCGCTACGTCCTGTCCCGCGTGCTCGACTTCCTCTCGCGCTCGCCGGACCTGCTGGCGGTGACCGCCCTGGCCTGGTGCTTCGTGGGGACCACGGCGTTGTCGGCGGTGGGGCTGTCGGCGGAGATGGGCGCGCTGATCGCCGGCCTGTCGCTCGGGGCGCTGCCGTCGGCGACGGAGATCCTGGCCAAGATGGTCAGCCTGCGCGACTTCTTCATGGGGCTGTTCTTCGTGGCGCTCGGGATGAGCGTGCCGCCGCCGACGTTGGAGGTGCTGGGGGCGGCGGCGGCGTTGGCCGGCATCACCGTGCTGGCCCGGCTGCTGCTGTTCGCGCCCACCCTGCGGTTCGCCCGGCTGGGACCGGTCGTCTCGCTGGTGGCGCCGATCAACCTGGCGCAGCTGAGCGAGTTCTCGCTGCTGCTGGTGTCGGTCGGCATGGCCCGCGGGGCGCTCAGCGTCACCGAGGGCTCGGTGATCTCCTACGCGATGATGTTCTCGGTCGTGCTCGCCTCCTACGCGATCAAGTACAACTACGCCATCGCCCTGGCCATCGGTCGGCTGTTCGGCTGGGGCAGCCGGCCCTCGGTGTTCGTGCCGGTGGCGGCGGGCGAGGGGCCGCGGGAGTCGCTGCCCGGCAGCCACCCGCCGGCCGAGGTCGTGCTGCTCGGCTATCACCTCAACGCCGACGCGCTGGCGCTGCGGATGGCCCGCGACAACCCCGGGCTGCTGGCGCGCACGCTGGTCGTCGACTACAACGTGAAGAACCATGCGAAGATCCGCAGTCGCGGGGCGCGCGCGTCCTACGGCGACATCAGCAACCCCGAGACGCTGCGGCACCACGGCGTGCTGGGCGCGCGGGTGATCGTGTCGACGGTCGGCGACGCCTTCCTGCGGGGCATCGGCAACCGGCAGCTCGTGCGGCAGCTCAAGGCGATGAACCCGACCGCGTTCGTCGTCGCCACCGCCGAGAGCGGTGCGCACGCCGAAGAGCTGCGTGCGGCAGGGGCGGACGCCTGCGTCTCGCCGGCCGACGACGCCGCCGCGGCGTACCTCGAGCAGATCGCGCGGGGGCTGGAGCGGCGGGACGCCGACTGACGTGACCCGGCCCGGCCGCCGCTCCCGGCCGGCGCCGCGAAAGGCGTGCTCGTGAAGACGGTTGGGATCCAGACCGTGCTGATGCTGGCGTCGCGCCGCCTGCGGCGCAACGTCGTGTTCCTGGTGAAGTTCTGCGTCTTCCTCGTCGGGCTGATCGTGGGCTACGCGCTGCTGTTCGACCTGTTCATGTACCTGGAGGGGCGCGAGTACAGCTTCGTCACCGGCCTGTACTGGAGCCTGACGACGATGACGACGTTGGGCTATGGCGACATCACGTTCCACAGCGACGCAGGGCGCGCGTTCTCGCTGGTGGTCCTGCTGAGCGGCATGGTGTTCATGCTGGTGCTGCTGCCGTTCATCATCATCCAGTTCGTCTACACGCCGATCGTGCAGGCGCAGGAGGCGTCCCGCGCGCCGAAGGAGCTGCCGCCCGAGACCATCGGGCACGTGCTGCTCACGAGCTACGACGCCGTTTCGCAGGCGCTGATCGCCCGGCTGGAGTTGGAGGGGGTGCCCTATGCGCTGATCGTCTCCGACATCAAGGAGGCGGTCGGCATGCACGACCTGGGCCTGCGTGTGATGGTCGGCGACGTCGACGACCCGGAGACCTACCGCAAGGCGCGGGTCAAGCGCGCGGCCCTGATGGCCGTCACCGCCGAGAACGACCCGCTCAACACCAACATCGTGTTCACGATGCGGCCGTTCTCCGAGGTCGTGCCGGTGGTCAGCATCGTGCAGAACCCCGAGGCGCAGGACATCCTCGAGCTGGCCGGCGCGACGCAGGTGCTGCTGCTCAGCGAGCTGCTCGGTCGCACGATGGCGAACTGTGCCGGCGGTGGACGCTCCACGGCCCACGTGATGGGCGAGCTGGGCGAGCTGTTGATGGTCGAGGCGCACGCGCACGGTACCAAGTGGGTCGGCCACACGCTGGCCGAGGCGGCGTTCGGCGAGCGGCTCGGGATCAACGTCGCGGGGATCTGGGAGCGCGGACGGTTCGAGCTCGCCGGGCCCCACAGCCGCATCACCGAGAGCTCCGTGCTGTTCATGGGGCTTTCGGCCGAGCAACTCGAGCGCTACAACGCGCTGGTCGGCGACGACGGTCGGCAGCCGGGGCGCGTCCTGATCATCGGCGGCGGCAGCGTGGGGCGGGCCGCGGCCCGCACGCTCGAGGCGCAGCAGATCGACTACCGGATCGTCGAGCGGACCGACCTGCCCGACGCCGGCGCCGCCGGGCGCGTCGTCGCCGGCGACGCCGCGGACCTCGACGTGCTCCGCGCGGCCGGTTTCGACGAGGCCGCCGCGGTGCTCGTCACGACGCACGACGACGACACCAACATCTACCTGACGATCTACTGCCGCCGCCTCCGCCCGAACGTGCTGCTCGTCAGCCGGGCCACGCACGAGCGGAACGTGGCCACCCTGCACCGGGCCGGCGCGGACTTCGTGTTCTCCGCCGCCTCGATGGGCGCCAACGCGATCTACAACCACCTGCGGCGCGGCACGACGCTGATGATGGTCGAGGGGCTGTTCGCGAAGCGGGTGCCGGTGCCGCCGGGGCTGCGCGGCCGGACCCTCGTCGAGGCACAGGTCCGCGCTCGCAGCGGCTGCAGCGTCGTGGCGCTCGAGCACCAGGACAAGCTGACCGTCAACCCGCCGCCCACGCTGCCGCTGCCCGAGGACGGCCGTCTGGTCCTGATCGTGACCCCCGAGACCGAGCAGCGTTTCCACAAGGCCTTCGGCCGCGCCTAGCGCGCGGACGACACGGCGGCACGCCGTCCCGGCGGCGAACTCCTGGTTCGGGCCGGCGGCGAGGCGCTCGACTTCCGCGGCGACGACGACGTCTGGGTCTTCATCAACGGACACCTGGCGGTCGACATCGGCGGCGTGCACGGCGCGCAGGACGGCAGCGTCACGCTCGACGCCGCCGCCGCGAGCTTCGGCCTGCGGGTCGGCGGGACCTACGAGGCGGTCGTGTTCCAGGCCGAGCGGCACACCTCGCAGTCGTCGTACCGCCTGACGCTGCGCGGTTTCAACCCGCCTCGCAGCGAGTGCTCCTGGGGCCAGTGCGGCGACGGCACCGTCCAGTCGGTCTACGGCGAGGAGTGCGACGACGGCAATCGCGTCTCCGGCGACGGCTGCGACGCCAACTGCCGCGTCGAGCTGGGCTGACGGCGGCCGTCGACCGGCAGCAGGCGCGCCGCGGGACCTTCGCGGTCCTCGTCGGGCTCCGCAAGGCGACCCTTCCCGGACAGATCCCTCGCCCCTCCCGCCCGTAGGATGCTCCGTCGCACGGAGGGACCATGATGCCTCGCACGTATTCGTCGCTTGCCGTCGTCACCGGACTGCTGGTCGCCGGCACCGTCTCCGCGGCGCCGATGGAACACCACGATCTCGCGACGTTGTGGTTCCTGGCGGAGGAGGTCGTCGAGGGGGACGAGGGTGACGCCCTCGGGGGCCGACTTCGCCCAGGGGTCGGCGGCGAGGACGCGGAGGTCGAAGGGGCGGGCGAGGGCGGCGATCTCGCGGCCGATGTTGCCGAGGCCGACGAGGCCGAGGGTGCGGCCGGTGAGGCCCTGCCCGGGGTGGGCGAGCTTGTCGGCCCAGCGGCCGGCGCGGGTGAGGCGGTCCTTGATGAGCAGCTTGTGCGACAGGGCGAGGAGGAAGGTCATGGCGGCGGCGGCGACGGGGCGGCGGACGCCGTCGGGGGTGATGGTGAGCAGGACGCCGGCGGCGGTGCAGGCGGGGACGGCGACGTTGTCGTAGCCGACGCCGAAGCGGGCGACGATCTGGAGGCTGCCGGCTCCGGCGAGGGTGGCGGGGGTGACGCGCGGGGCGAGGACGAGCAGGTCGTCGTAGTCGCGGGCGGCGTCGAGGGGGAGCTCGCCGGGGGCGGCGGGGAGGTAGTCCCAGGCGACGCCGGCGTTGTCGAGGAGTGACAGGCCAATG
>CAZMRP010000462.1:0-4767 GCA_964568275.1 uncultured Myxococcales bacterium | reverse complement strand
CCGCGAAGCCGCTCACCAGCGCCACGGCCGCCCGCGGCGCCACCTGGTGCTGCAGTGCCAGCGCCCGACCCTCGCGCAGCGAAGCCGGAACGTCGATCGCGTGGTCGCAGTAGGTGCGACAGGCGTGGCACTCCAGGCAGTCCCACATCGGCCGCGCCGACGACTCGTCGAGCGCCAGGGTCTGCCGCACCAGCTCGTGGAGGATCGTCTGCTTGCCCCACGGCGTGACCGTCTCGCGCGCCTGGACCGCCGACACGGGGCAGGCGAACCGGCACAGCTTCGGGCAGAAGGCACAGTAGCGTTGGGCTTTGCTCGGCGTGCTCACGCCCCGAAGGATAGCGGACCCCCGCCGCCGACGGTAGGGGGTCGGCGAACCGGCCCCGCCCCGCGTCCTCTCCGTTCCTGGACCGGGTCTACGGCACGCCGACGAACAGCTCGTCGTAGTAGACGACGTTGTCGACCGGCGACCCGAGCGGCTTGTCGTCGTAGCGCGATTCGAACAGCACGCGGAACGGCGTGCCGTCGGGCGGCACGTCGTTCCACAGCCGGCGGTAGTCCTGCTGCACGTCGAGCGAGAACTCGAGCCAGCGGCCGGTCTCGGGCCGCAGGCGACGGTTCACGAACACGTACCGCGCGTTGCTCATCTGGTACGGCTGTTCGGTCACCCCGTCGAGCACGTACCGCAGCTGCCGGCTGGGCATGTCGCCGAAGGGCCACATCGCGATGACCACCACCTGCACGTAGGCCTTCTTCGCTCCGCCCGGCTCCCAGCGCTCAACGAAGTACTTCCCGGAGATCCGCGTCGGGAACACCGCCGGCGCCAGCTCCTGCACCACCCCGAACACCCGGGTCGGTCGATCCTCGGGCCGACCGTACACCGCCAGTCGCGCCGCGCGCGTGCCGGCCGCCGCCCGGGTGTCGTCCACCGTGAACGGCGCCCAGTCGTTGGACCAGTCGAGCCACGACCAGCCGGTCGCCCCGTCCTCGAACCCCGCGTTCTCCAGGAAGTTCCCGGTCCGCGCCGCGACCGTCCGCGGCCGGAAGTGCTTGTCGCCCGGCGTTCCCGGCGCCGGCCGGTCCGGGTTCTTGGCCCGCGACGTCGGCGGACCGGCGACGGGCGCGGCGTCTTCCGTCCCCTTCCGCAAGCCGAGCTGGTAACCGGCCCAGCCGGCCACCGCACCCGCCACCATCGCCGAGACCACGAGCTCCAGGGCGCGGTTCCGCGGCGCCCGTGGCTGGCGGCTGGGACCGGACGACGCGGCACGGCTGGGTCGCACGGCGCGAGCCTACGGCGCGCTCGCCGCGCGCGTCAACCGCTCCAGCAGGTGCTCGTAGATCGCCTTTCCCGGGGCGAGCGCCACCGCCTGCCGGGCCGCGGCGAGGGCCGTCACCCCGTCGCCCAGGCGCTCGGCCAGCGCCGCCACCAGGTAGTGGTTCCAGTCGTCGGCCGGCGCCCGTCGTGCCGCTTCCCGGGCCAGCGCCAGCCCCGCCACCGCATCGCCCTCCGTCTGCAGCAGGTACTCGGCCTTCAACGCCGGCGGCTCGGCGCGTTCGGGCTCCGCCGCCACCAGTGCGTCGAGTCCGGCCACCGCCTCGTCGTCCCGGCCGAGCGCCCGCCGCGAGAGCGCGACCCACCAGTGGAAGCCCCACGCCGCGTCCGTGCCCGCCGTCCGCTCCGCCCCTTCGCGGTTGTAGGCCAACGCCCGCTCGTGGTCGTGCCGGACGCGGTAGTACCACCGACCCAACGTGCGCGTGGCGTCGGCCCACGCCCCGGCGGTGTTCTCCGGGTCCCGCGCACGGGCCCGCTCGAGGAGTTGCAGGCCCTCCTCCTCCTGTCCGCGGGCCAGTCGGAGGCGACCCACCTGAGCCAGCAGCGCCGGGTCGTCGGGGGCGCGCGCGAAGCGCTCGAGCAGTTCGGCCGAGAGGTCGTCGCCGCCCAGGATCCGGCGTAGTGCCGCCGCGTATCCGGCGACCGTCTCGTATCCCTCGATCCTCCCCAGCTCGTTGCCGGCCGGGTCGAGCAGCAGCGTGGTCGGCAGCCCCAGCACGCGATAGCGCGCCGCGATCGCCTGTCCCTCGTCGGTGTCGAAATCGATGCGACCGCCCACGAGCCGGTCGGTCGGGAGCCGGTCGGCCGAGCGTTCGAACACCTCCCGCTCGAGCTGGTGGCAGACGGGACACCAGTCGGCGCCGACCTCGAGCAGGGCCGTCTGGCCCTGGGTCCGGGCCGCGGCGAGCAGCGAGTCCAGGCCGCCCGGGTGCCAGCCCCAGCCGGTCCGGTCCGGCGCCTTGCGGCAACCCGCCGCCAGCCCGGGCAGGGCGAGCAGGGCGACCAGCCCCAGGACCGCGGCCCTTCGGCGACCGGCGTGGACGACGGCAGGCTCGGGCATGCAAACGACCCCTTCCGAGCGGCGACAGATCCGCTGCGGCTTGCGCCGTCGCACGGACGATGGTACCAAGGTCTGCGATTCCGCAGGGACCGTCCGCCCGGGACGCCATGTTGGCCGGTGCGCGGTCCCGAGGCAAGCGGGACGCAGGTGCCCGAGGAGGCAGGTGATGACCGACGAGGAGAAGCACGGCGCGCTGTTGATCCGCGAGCCCGAGCGCAAGCCGTCGGCCCGCACGGCGCTGAAGAAGGACGAGGAGCAGGTCTTCCTGGCCGCGGCCTACTGTCCCCGGGGCGACAACCTGATGATCGAGGGGGCACCGACCTTCGACGGCCGGCCCGGGGTGTGTCTCGAGGTTTCGGACGGCAAGACCGAGGGGCTGGTGACGCTGAGCCCGTTCCACGGCGACCACCGCAAGGTCGGCATGGAGTTCCCGCCCGGCACGGTCCTCACGTTGCGCTGCCCGGTCTGCCACGCGGAGCTGGACCCGATCGCCCCCTGCACCTGCAGCCCCGACGGGATGTTCCACGCGCTGTACACCGTTCCCAAACGCTCGGCGCAGAACTTCGCCGGCGTCTGCCGGGTCTGGGGCTGCCTGCGCTCGTTCACCAAGGACTCGGGCCGGATCATGTCCGAGTTCCGCCCGGAAACGCAGAAGTAGTCGCGAGACGAGGCCCGCCGCGTGCGGCGCAGGCCGAGGAGGCTGGAGATGCGGAAGTCCCTGACGTTCGTCCTGTCGCTGCTCGCGGCCCTCGCCGCGGCCGGCTGCCCGGCGACCACCACCACCACCACCGCGCCGCCGCCGGTGGACCAGCGCGCCGTGCAGCTGGCGCAGGTGCCGGCCGAGACCGAGCTCCTCCTCCAGGCGGACCTGACCCGCGTGGTCGAGCCGGCCGTGGTCGAGCGGTGGCTCGGCCGGCTGCTGCAGCTCGAGCGCGCCGAGCTCGACCCGGCCTGCGCCCTCGCCCTGCTCGGGCGGGCGCAGATCCTGACCGAAGCGATGCTGCGCGTCGACACGCTCGACGAGGAGGCGATGGTCCTGATCTCCGGCGACCTGACCGCCGCCGACGTCGCCGCCTGCACGGCCCAACTGCTGGACGGCGAAGCCCCCGCTGCGGACGCCGACGGCGTGTACGCGTTCAACCTGGGTCGCGAGGTGTTCCAGGTGGCCGACTTCCCGGCGGGCGGCGTCGTGCTCGCCTCCCCGGCCGCCATGTCCCGGGCCCTGGGCCCTGCTCCGGCGGCCGCGGCGGCGCTGGCCGGCACCCCCGCCTACCAGCAGCTCCGCACGCTGCTCGGCGCCGGCCCCCACGACTTCGAGGCGTACGTGACCCGGCCGATGGACTTCGGCGACTTCGGCTTCCAGGGCGCCGGCGCCGTGCTGCAGCGCGGCACCGCCGACCGCTACGAGGTGGTGATCCAGGCGGGCGACGCCGACGGCGCCAACGCCCTGGCGATGTTCGTGGCGACGCTGCCGCTGCTGATCGCCGGGGTCGAAGCCCAGCTGGGTGAGGTCGCCGCCGCGGGCGCGGACAACCAGCCGTTCGCCGGTGAGATGATGGCCGAGGCGCTCGGGGTCGTGGCCGCCGTGCGCGAGGCGCTGACCGTCGCGCAGACCACCGTCGAGGGCGACGTCGTGCGCGTCGTGCTGGAGCTCGACCCGGCGCGCGCCTCGCCGGTCCAGCTGCTGGTCGTCTCCGGGATGCTGCTGTGGGTTCGCGGCGACGCCGCCGACGTCCGTGAACCCATCGAGCGTGTCGAGGGCGACGACTACTCGATTCCCGGCGTGTCCGAGGCGGGCGTCGACAACGGCCAGCCCCCGATCGAGTAGGTGCCGTCCCGGCGCTCCCCCCGCGCTACTTCCGCACGACGAACGGTATCCCGCTGTAGACGCCGGCCAGCGCCGGCGCGTCCGGGACCTCCGTCGTCTCCACGACCGAGCGCAGGCAAGCCTCCTCCGCGCGCGTCACGGTGCCCTCGATGCGCTGCAGCGTGGCCTGCCGTGCCAGCCCGTCGACCCGCACGTACAGCGTCACCGGCCCCGTGCTGCCGGCGATGCACTGCAACGCCCGGCGCTCGGCCTGCCGCAGGATCCGCCCGATCGTCCGCTCGATCGACTCGCCGGCGTCCGGCGCCGCCGAGCCGGCGTCCGGCGCGGCCGGGCCCGCGACGGCGAACGTGTGGTTGAACGAGGCGGTGCCCTCGCCGAAGGGCGGGAACGACAGGCCGGCCACCAGCCGGCGCACGCACTCGACCGAGTCGGCCGACAGCTCCGACACCACGTGGGCCCCCGTGACGTGTCCGTCCGAGCCGCGGACGTCCGCCACCACCCGGTAGGAACCGGGCCCTTCGCTGCCGGCACAGCCGCGCACCGCGGCCT
>CAZMRP010000461.1:0-4794 GCA_964568275.1 uncultured Myxococcales bacterium | reverse complement strand
CGCCCTCGGCTACCTGGCCGCGTTCCCCCAGGCCACCCTCAACGGCCGCGACGCCGACCTCGCACCGGCCCACGGCGTCGTCCTCGCCGCCGCCGTCCCGTTCCGGCTGGGCGCCCTGCGCCTCGGCGCCGCCCTCTCCCTGCACGTCCCCGACCGCTTCCTCGCCCGCATCGGCCTCCCCGGTGCGACCGAACCGCGACTGCTGCGCTGGAGCGACTGGCTCCACCGCACGTCGTTCACCGCCGTCCTCGCCGCCGACGTCGGCGGCGGCTTCTCGCTCGGCGCCGGCGCGTCGCTGCTCGCCGACGCCACCGCCCACGGCACCGTCGCCCTCGACACCCCCGCCGGCAACCCGCGCGGCGCCGCCGACGTCACCCTCGAAATGCCGCTCCGCGCCGCCGCCGTCGCCGGCCTGCTGTTCGAGCCCGCCCCGTTCCTCGCCTTCGGCCTCACCTTCCGCGACGCCCTCGCCATGCACGTGGACCTCGACCTCGCCGCCTCCGCCGCCCTCGCCGAGGACGCCCTGACCGGCGACGCCCGCGCGCGCCTCGCCGGCACCGCGTACTACACCCCCCGCACCCTCGCCTTCGGCCTCGCCGCCCGCTGGAACGGCTTCACCCTCTGCGCCGACCTCGCCTGGCGGATGTGGTCCGGACTCTCCGACCCGTTCGCCGACGCCGCCGCGGAGGTCGCACTCGGCGCCGTCGCCCCGATCCTCCACCGCCTGTTTCCCCACCCGGCCTGGCTCGACACCGTCGTCCCCGCCGCCGGCCTGGAATACGAGTTCTCCCCGAAAACCGGCCAGCACGTCGCCGTGCGCGCCGGCTACGCCTACGAGCCCAGCCCCGTGCCGCCCCAGACCGGGCTGGGCAACGTCGCCGACCCCGACCGCCACCTGTTCTCCGCCGGCGCCGGCTGGCGCATGACGCTCGACACCCCACCCGCAGACCACGCCGCCCCCGGGAACGGCGCCGCGGAAGACGACCCGGCCGACCACGAGGACCCCCGACTCCGCGAGTTGCAGGTCGGACTCGCCCTGCAGGCCCACTGGCTCCCCGCGTTCCGCACCGAGAAGTCCGAACCCGAGCGCGTCGGCCAGGCGCTGTCGGCCGGCGGCCAAGTCTGGACCCTCCAGCTCTGGACCGGGGTGACCCTGTGAGACGCGGACTGCACCTCGCCCTCGCCCTGCTCGCCGCCTGCGGCACCGTCGGCCGCGACGACGAGCTGCCGACGCGACCCTGCAGCGGCCTCGGACCCTGGACCGACCACGGACCGCTCCAGGTGTGCCTCGGCACCGCCGAAGCTCTCGGCGGACCCGACGCCGCGACCGCCGCCGGCTGGTGCGTCGCCGACCCCGCACCCCCGTGCGAGGACGACTCGTCCTGCGACACCGAAGAACAATGCCGCTGCGGCCTGTGCCGCGTCGTCCGCTGCAGCTCGAGCGCCGAGTGCCCCGCCGGGCGGACCTGCATCGTCGCCCTCGGTCGCTGCGCCGCCGCCTGCGACCCCGCCGTCCCCGCCGGCTGCCCCGACGGCTTCGTCTGCCACCTCGGCGGCTGCGTCGCCGCCTGCTCCGCCGACGCCGACTGCGCCCACGGCGAATCCTGCTCCACCCCCCACCGCCGCTGCGTCGCCACACCCTGCAGCCGCGACGCCGACTGCACCGACGGCCGGCACTGCGACGTCCAGGTCGTGGCCGCCGAACTCCTGCACCCCGATCCCGTGGAGGACCACGACGGCCCCTGGGTCGCCGCCGAGCTGCGTCGCCAAGGACGCTCGCAGATCGTGCGGCTCGACCGGACCGCCCCGACACGACTCGTCGCCGCCGACCACGCCCCGCTGCTCGTACCCCGGGACGACTGGGAAGCCGACCGGGTCGGCGCCCCCGCCGTCGTCGTGCACCACGAAACCGCGTACCTGTTCTACGCCGGCGGCGACGACCAGGGCCTCGGTCTCGCCACGGCAGGCGCCGACCGCGTCTTCGTCCGCCGCACGCACGACCCCCTGCTCGCACCCGCCCAACCGTGGGAGGCCGGCCGGATCGGCGCCCCAGCCGTCTGGCCGCACGACGGCGAACTGCAGCTGCTCTACGTCGGCGGCGACGGCGACGGCATCGGCCTCGCCCGGCCCGACGCCGACGGAACCGCCTGGCGGCGCGTCGGCGACGGCCCGCTCGTCGCACCCGCCGACCTCGCCGTCCCCGGACGCTGGGTCGACCTCGCGGCCGTCGCCGAACCCGACGTCGGCTTCGCTCCCGACGACGCCTCGGTCGTCTGGTTCGTCGCCGGACGCGGACGCGTGCTCGGTGGAGGATTGAACCCGGACACCGCGCCCCTGGAGTGGAGCCTCGGCGCCCTGCTCCTCGAACCGGCCGAACCGCTCCCCAACCCACGACCCGCACCCTGGGGCCCGCTCGTCGCCGGACGGACCGGGCTCGGCCCCGAGTCCGCACGCCACGAACGCGCACCCGGAGCGCGACCCACCCCGGACGGCTGGGAACTGCTCTACGTCGAACCCGGCGATGCGACCCGCGGCACGCGCCTGCGGGCGGCAAGCTGCCCGTGACGGAATCGAGAAGGCCGCGGCGACGACCCCACCGCCGCTCGGTCGCTGCAACCCGCTCGCCGGGCGCCGCGGTCGCTCTCGATCACCGACGTGACGGCTTGTCACAGGACATTCGCCGACCACGCCGAATCGGATCCGACGGAGCCGGAATTCGGCCGCGCGAAAGGCACTTCCACCGTCCCCGTGGGCGGAATGGTTCTTGCTTGAAACGCCCGTCCGGATGTTCACCTGTACGTGCCGACGCGAGTGGTCCCCGGGCGAGCCGGACGCGGCGTTTCGGGTTGACAAACTCCCGACGGCAGCGTTCTATTCCGTCAACTTCGCTTTAGGATCATCCCCAGAGCGACAGGAAGAAAAGGAACGGAGGGTTACATCGTGAGAGTGCTGCTTCGCGGTGCCCTGTTGGTCGCCGTCCTGTTCAGCCCCGGCTGGGCGGCGGCGCAAGGAACGGACCCCGATGACGTGGTGGTGACCGAGGAGGAGGAGAGCGACCTGCTCCCCTACCGCGGCACCTCGATCATCTACGAGAACGCCTTCACGGCGCTCAGCGTAGACCCCTCGGCGGAGCCGGACTACAACCCGAACTACGTCATGTCCTGGACCTTCAGTCCACGCTACTACCTGTACGACAGGCTGAGCGCGCGACTCGGGTTCTCGATCGAGCAGGAGCTCACCAACTCCGACTCGACCCAGGACATCTACGAGCCGGTCGTCTCGGACCTCTCGCTGGGCTTCGTCTACAGCCCGTTCTACACGATCCCCGTCGTGGACATCCGGATGAGCGGCGGCATCAGCTTCGGCTTCCCGACCAGCAAGACCTCCCAGGCCCGCACGCTCTACTTCTCCCTCGCGCCGTCGCTCAGCCTGGCGCGGAGCTTCGACGTGCTCGGCGGCCTGGAGCTGTCCTACGGCTTCCGCTACAACAAGAACTTCAACAAGTACACCGGCTCGGTCAGCGAGGACACGGTCTTCCCCTGTCCGTCGAACCTCACGGACCGCACCGAGTGCTTCAACATGGGCTCGCGCAACGCGTCGATGTCCTTCTCCAACACCTTCTCCGCGCAGATCTACTGGATCGAACGGCTGTACACCGCGGTGCAGGTCGGCGTCGTCAACACGCTGCTCTACCCCGTGGCCCCCGCCGAGGTCGATACCCTGGGCGGCACCGTGGCCGTCGACGAGTCGCCGGACAACACGAACCACCGCGGCGCCATGTCCTACGCCATCGAGGTCGGCTACGACGCCTGGGACTTCCTCTCCTTCGCCGTCGGCGTCTCGACCGTCAACAGCCAGCTCCGCGACGACGGCGACTACTGGGCGCCGTTCTTCAACCGCTACAGCAGCATCTACTTCGATATCGCGCTGTCGGTGGACGGACTGGTGCAGGAGTTCATGGGCAACGACGAGGACGACGCCGTCGCCTCGCTCGAAGATCGGGAATTGCGCGCGGTCGCCGCGCGGTGAATGGAGGACTCGGATGACCAGGATCAAGACCATCGGTGCGATCGTTCTGCCGGCGCTGCTGCTGCTCGCCTCGGGCTGTGCCGAGGACCAGACCCCGCGCAGCTACGTGCAGGCCAACGCCGTGGACAAGTCGGTCTTCGAAGGTGAATGGTACTACCGCACCTGCGTGATCCGCACGGACTACGAGTCCGGCGACATGGCCTTCCCGGGCGACTGCTCCGCCGACTGGATCAACTACGCCGGCGGCGTCTCCATCCCCCGCATCCGCTGGCTGATCGACCAGAACTACCTGGTCGCCATCCGCTCCTACGAGTTCGTCGAGGGCGCCAACGTCGAGTGGAACCCGATCCTGGGCGAGCCCGTGCTGGCCTTCAAAATCCAGTCCCACTTCGACATCCGCCGCGACTACAACCCGGTCACCGGCGAAGAGGTCAACGTCATCGTCGAGAACGACGTCGACCGCCACTGGTGGGAACGCGACTTCGTCCGCGTCGACTGGTCGCAGAACCTGATCACGACCACCGACGTCTTCACCGCCGCACTGTACGACCTCGTCCAGATCTACACGCGCGAGCCCGCCCCGTTCTTCGTCCAGGAAGGCTCGAGCGACGTCGGCGTCCAGTGGCCCGAGACCTACCGCCCCCGCTTCGAACGCACCTCGGCCGCCGAGGACGCCCACGAAGGCGTCAGCCGCGTCGCCGACTACGGCGGCGAGGACGAGCTGTACTACATGGACTTCGTGACCCAGGAAATCTACACCCCGGG
>CAZMRP010000460.1:0-4816 GCA_964568275.1 uncultured Myxococcales bacterium | reverse complement strand
ACGCGCGCCCCGGCCGACGCCGCCGCCGGCGCCTCGACGATCGGCAGCTCCGCCTGGCGCAGCGGCTCGATCTCCACCGTGTCGCGCGGCACGCCGGCGGTATCCACGGCCACGTCCGGCGCCGCCGGCTCCGGAACCGTCTCCCGCACCGCCGGGCTCGTCCGGACGACTGGCCGGCCGGCCGGCGTCGACAGCCCCGCCGACTCCAGCGCCCCGACCACGACGTAGCCGCCGTCCTCCTCGCCGGTCCCGTTCCACACCGTCACGACCAGCTCCGGAACGCCGTCCTCCCCCGCCGCCATCGTGTCGACCGCGCCGACCTCACCCTCGAACACCGCTTCCGTCCCCTGCGCGCTGTGCACCACCACCGGCGACCGCAGCTTGAGGAACGGCAACGGACAGCGGAACCGCAACAGGCTCGAACCGTCCTGGTCGATGAACTCGGCCCTCAACGCCTGCGTCATCCCGCCGACCTTGACCCGCAACTCCTCTCCCGGCGCGAACTCGGGCGCCGGCGGCGGCGTCACCGCGTCCAGCTTCCCCGTCGGCCGACGCGGCAACGCCACGAACCGCACCCCCGCCGTCGTCGTCGGCCCGGACGGGACGACCCACGCCACCTCGCCCCCCTCGACCACCGTCGAGAATTCGGGGCCCAGGTCGAGCCGGAACACCAGGTGCTCGCCGGCCTGCAGACTCCCGTCCACCGCAACCTGCATCCCGCGCGGCGACAGGTCCCGCGTCTCACCCTGCACCACCAGCGCCTGCCGCCCGGCACAGATCGCCACCGGACGACGAACCGGAACTCGATCAACCCCGAATTCCCTTCGCTCCTCCGTGATCATCGTCTCACCTCACTTACCCATCCATCCAACCCCGGACCAACCTAGTGCGGCCCTTGGATACATGGTACTACATCATCACCTATGTAAGTCAAATCCTCGGCAGGGACATCTCATGAGTCCCAGGAACGACACAAAGGCACGAATTCCATAATACAATTGAATGTCCGATCCTCGGGCGGTCCGACCATCCGGCAAAATTCGCCCTGGCGAAAGCAGTCGGACGGTGGACTGTCACCGGCAAGACGACGGCCGGACGGTGAGGAAGACGACGGCTGGACGGTGAGGAAGACGACGGCTGGGCGTCAGGAGAAGGACGCCCTGCAGTTGGGCGCCTATCGGTAGGCGGTGACCGACGTGAAGGTCGCGCTCGTTCCGTAGGTGCGAAGACCGATGCCGCCGGAAAGCCCGCCGGACGCTTCGGCGCGCGCGGAGCCGAGAACGGTGCCGCGTTCGCCCTCGACGAAGCACTCGAGACGCCCGCCGAAGGCCGCGCCGACGACCTGGACCGGCGCGCCGGGCGCGAGGTCGGCGGAGAGGGGCTGGTCGTCGAGCAGGTCGAACGTGCCGCGGGCGAAGCTCCAGAGTTGGACCCGCGCGGACACCTCGTCGGCGCAACAGTAGTAGAAGTTCAGCGGCAGGCCGGCGGCGCGCAGCAGCACGCCGACGAGGCGGTAGGTGGGGTCCGAGCCGCCCAGCCAGGACGCGATCGTGCGGACCATCACGTCGTCGCCGGCGGTCCAGGCATTGTCGTAGGCGTTGGCGCCGCCGAACGAGAGATTCTGGCCCAGCAGGTCGTCGCGGCGATACCAGTCGCCGGACTCGGAGACCCAGCCGGCCGATTCGGCGAACGACAGGAACGCCACCCGCTCGGAGACGCGGCCGGGGTCGCCCGGGAACTCGCAGGCGTCGCCGATCCGGTCGCCGTCGCCGTCGAGTTGCGGCACGTTGGGCACCTCGGGACAGATGTCGCAGGCGTCGACGATCGTGTCGCCGTCCTCGTCGTGGGGCGACGGCGGGTCGTCCGCGACATCGGGGATGCCGTCGTTGTCGTCGTCGTCGTCGCAGGCGTCGCCCAGGCCGTCGCCGTCGCAGTCGGCCTGGTCGGGATTGGGGACGGTGGGGCAGTTGTCGAGCGGGTCGACGATCCCGTCGCCGTCGGTGTCGTCGGTGGTCTCCGGCACGTCGGCCTCGCCGGCGTCGTCGCGCGGCGGGGTTCCGTCGTCGGCGACCACGGTGTCGACCCCGGCGTCGCCGGACGCCGGCACGCAGACCCCGAAGTAGCACTCGAAGCCGGCCCGGCAGAGGGGACTGCACGACTCCTCGCCGCAACCGGCGGCGCCGACGAGCGACGCCGCGACCGACACGACACAGATCAGAACACGCGCCATGATTCGTCTCCCGCGCGCTCAGGCCAGGGCCGCCCGCAAGGCCTCCGCCAGCCGTTCGCCGTCGGCCGGCTGGGTCCGTTCGGTGACCGTGACGAGGTACGCGCCGTCGAGTTCCGGGAAATCGGCGCCGAGGGGCACGCCGAGCAGGATGCCGTCCTGTTCCAGTCGCTGGGCGGCGCGGGCGAGCCCGCCGCCGTCGCGCTGCAGCACGAATTCGTGGAAGTACGGCGCCGCGAAGGCGAGTCGCACGCCGGGCAGCGCGGTCAGCCGCGCGGCCAGCGCCCGGGCCCGCAGGTGGCAGGTCTCGGCGATGCGCCGGAACCCGCCCGGACCGATCAGCGACAGGTGCATCGTCACGCCCAGCGCGCACAGGCCCTGGTTCGTGCAGACGTTGCTCGTCGCCTTCTCGCGCCGGATGTGCTGCTCGCGCGTCGACAACGTCAGCACGAAGGCGCGCTGCCCGCGCGTGTCCACCGTCTCGCCGGCGAGCCGGCCGGGGATCTGCCGCACGAACTCGGCCCGCGTCGCCATCAGGCCCACGCCCGGGCCGCCGAACGACATCGGCAACCCCAGCGGCTGCCCCTCGCCCACGGCGACGGCGACGTTGGCCGCGCCGGGCGAGCGCAGCACGCCGAGCGCGAACGGGTCGGGGGTGTGGCTCACCAGATACGCACCGGCGTCGCAGCACAGGTGCGCCGCGGCGTCGAGGTCCTCGGGCACGCCGAAGTAGTTCGGGTAGCCGAGCAGCACGGCGCCCACGTCGGGCCCCAGCCGGGCCTTCAGCGCGTCGAGGTCCACGGCGCCCGTCGCCGCGAGGTACGGGACCTCCTCCACCAGCTCCGGCGCCCCGCTCGTCGTGTAGGTCCGGATCGTCCGCTTGACCTGCGGCGGCAGCGCCGCCGACAGCAGGATCCGCTCGCGCTTGGCCAGCCGCCGCGCCATCAACACCGCCTCGGCCGCCGCCGACGCACCGTCGTACAGCGAGGCGTTGGCCACCTCGAGCCCGAACAGCTCGGCGACCATCGTCTGGAACTCGAAGATCGCCTGCAGCGTCCCCTGGCTCGCCTCCGGCTGGTACGGCGTGTACGGCGTCAGCAGCTCCGAGCGGGCCAGCAGCTGGTCGACCACCGGGTGGACCAGGTGGTCGTAGGCCCCGCCGCCGAGGAACGACAGCTTCGCTCCCGTGGAGCGCGCCGCCAGCGCCTCGAGGTGCCCCGCGAGCGCCACCTCGTCCAGCCCCGCCGGCACGTCCAGCGGCTTCGACCGCCGCACCGGCTTCGGGATCGCCTCCAGCAGCGCCTCGACGTCGGCGACGCCGATCGCCTGCAGCATCCGCGCGACGTCCTCCCGGGTATGCGGAACGTACGGCACGGTCAGCCCTCCGACGCGACGTGCTTCTCGTAGGCCGCGGCGTCCAGCAGGCCGGCGAGCTCGCCGGGGACGCTCAGCTCGATCCGCACCATCCACCCCTTGCCGTAAGGCTCCTCGTTGACCGCCTGCGGCGCGTCGGCCAGCGCGGCGTTGACCTCCTTGACCGTGCCCGACAACGGCGCGAACAGCTCCGACACCGTCTTGACCGACTCGATGTTCCCCAGCACCTCCCCCTGCTTGACCGCCGTCCCGACCTTCGGCAGCTCGACCAGCGTCACGTCCCCCAACTGCTCGACGGCGAAGGCGGTGATCCCCACCGTCGCCGACGAACCGTCGACCTTCGCCCACTCGTGGTCCTTCGTGTACTTCAGCTCGTTCGGGTACGACATCGCGTCCTCCTTGTCCCCCGCACGGTTCCCCACGCCGCCGGGTGCGGCGCGAGCATAGGACAAGAACGGCAGAGGGGCCAGCGGATAGGGGATGGGGGACGGGGGTCGCCGAAGGCCGGCGGGGGACTACGGGGTCGGGGCGGGGGCTTCGGGGGCGGCGGAGCACTGGAAGACGAAGATCAGCACGTTCATCGGGTCGGGCCACGGCACGACCAGCGGCAGCGGCGCGCCCGAGAGACGGATCGTCGGCTCGAGCAGCGTCTGGCCGTCCTTGGCCAGCTTGAACTCGAACAGCAGGTCGCCGGCCTGCGCCGAGTAGCCCGAGTAGGTGATGCGGGCCGAGAGGCCCGCCAGGCCGGGCGCGGAGAAGGTCACCGTCCGCTCCTGCGGGATCGTGGCGAACTCGAGCGTCGTCACGAACAGCCGCTTGAAGACCTTGAAGATCGTGAACGGCGGCACGGTGAGCAGCGACTGCAGCGGCGCGAGCTGCGGGTCCATCGCGGGCGCCGCCTCGCCGTCGTGCGCCTCCACCACCGTCAGCGTGCACGTGGCGGCCCGATCGGCCGCCGCCGTCGCGGGCAGCACGAACGCCGCCGCCAGCACCAGCACCCCGACTCCGCGTGTCATACCCTGCATCGTATCACCCCGCCGTCCCGCACGTCCGCTCCGCCTCGTCACAGCACGGCCCCCGAAACCGAAGCCGGCAGCGCGGACAACCAGAGCACCGCCGCCGTTCCCCCCTCGTACTGCACGTTCATCATCACGTAGCTCACGTCGCGCCCCGCCGCCACCCGCGTCCCCGACGCGCCGCGCCTGTCGTCGCGGC
>CAZMRP010000459.1:0-4833 GCA_964568275.1 uncultured Myxococcales bacterium | reverse complement strand
ATCCCCGCCAAGCCGGGTGTCTTCGGCAAGGACGAGGCCAAGAAGACGCGCGAGGCCGTGAAGAAGGAGTTGACGGCGGAGGCCAGGAAGAACCTCCGGGCGCTCCGGCACGGCGCGGGGCTCGATGCGGCCGTCTTCGGGCGAATGGTCACTAGCGACGCGCTGGCGCGGTGCGACGCCGCGGTCCACGTCGCCCACTCGTTCACCGCCCACGCGGAGGCGGCGGAGAGCGACTACTTCTCCGCGGTCGACGACCTGCGTCGGGCCGAGGCGGGCGACCTCGGCAGCGGGCACATCAACAGCAGCGAGCTGACGACCGGGCTGTTCTACGGCTACGCCGTCGTGGACGTGCCGCTCCTGGTGTCGAACCTCGAGGGTTGTCCGGCGACCGAAGCGGCCAAGGCCGACCGCACGCTGGCCGCGAACGTCGTCGGTCGGCTGGTCCAGTTGGCGGCCACGGTGTCGCCCGGCGCGAAGCTCGGTTCCACCGCGCCCTATGCCCACGCCCACTTGGTGGTGGTCGAGGCGGGGAAGGCGCAGCCGCGGACCTTGGCAAACGCCTTCCTGCGGCCGGTCGCCGAGCGTCCGGACGTCCTCGAGAATGCGTACCGCGCGCTCGGCGCGCACCTCGGCGAGTTGGATCGGATGTACGGCAGTCCCGGGAAGCGCGTGCTGGCGGGCATCGGTCCGTTGGCGGCGCTCGGGGAGCCGTCGGCGACGGAGATCGTGCCGTCGTTGGCCGAGTTGGCGGCCTGGGCGGCCGGTCGCGTCCGGGAGGGCTGACCGTGGACGTCCTGCTGCTGCGCTTCGACGCGCCGCTGCTGAGCTTCGGCGCGCCGATCGTCGATAACCTCGGCGTGATCCAGCCCTTCCCGGCGCTGTCGATGATCGTCGGCCTGTTCGGCAACGCGCTGGGCTGGGAACACCGCGATCACGTCGCCCTCGAGAGCCTGCAGGCTCGTGTGCGCTACGCCGCGAGGTCCGATCGCCGGGGCGAGCTCGTCTCCGACTACCAGACCGTCGACCTGGAGCAACCGTTCCTGATCGATGCCGACAGCGCGTGGACCACCCGCGGCCGCGTCGAGGAGCGGGGGAAAGGTGCGGCGACGCGGGGAACCCACATCAGGCACCGCGACTACTGGGCGGACGGCGTCCACACCGTGGCCGTCTCGCTGGTGCCGGCCGACGACGCGCCGACCGTGGGCGAACTCCGCGCGGCGCTGGCGGCGCCCGCACGGCCGCTCTTCGTCGGCCGGAAGTGCTGTCTGCCCTCGAGACCGATGCTGGTGGATGTCGTGGACGCACCCTCGCCCCTGGCCGCGCTCTGCCGGGCGCCCCGCGACCCACGGGGCACTCCGCGCGGCTCGGAGGGCGTTCGGCTGCCCGCGTGGTGGTTCGCCGAGGAGCAGGGCGACTGGGTCCCGCGCGAGAGTCGGGTCGTGGTCGTCACGGACGAGCGGGACTGGCGGAACCAGGTGCACGGAGGCGAGCGGTGGATGCGGCACGGGCTGATCGATCCGCCGTCCGCCGTACAGGAGGGCAGCGTCGATGTCGGGTGAATCCAACTGCGTGCACATGGTGCAACTCGCCCTGCATGCCGATCGGTTGTTTTCCCTCGCGCGCAGTCGTCGGCTGCCGACACGCGAGGTCGACACCGGCTACGTCGTTCACGCGCTGCTGCGCGGCCTGTTCGGGGAGGACGCGCCGCAGCCGTTCGCAATGCTCCCCGGCAAGGGCCGGATCGTGCCCGTCATCGGCTACGCCTTGCTCGACGACGCCGCGTTGCGTCGGCGCGCGGACGAATACGCCGCGCCGGAAGCTCACGCCGCGGTGGATTGGTCCCGCTTCGCTGCGAAGCCGATGCCGGTCGAATGGAGCCCAGGTCGGCGGCTGGGCTTCCGTCTTCGCGCATGCCCGACGGTCCGGATGGCGAAGGCGGGTCCGCATCACGCGGCAGGGGCCGAGGTCGACGTGTTCCTCGCGAAGTGCTGGGCGACCGGGAATCCGGAGCAGGCGGTGGACCGCGAGGTCGTGTATCGCGACTGGCTGGCCGCTCAGCTCGAGCGGCGCGGCGGAGCGCGGCTCGCGCGTGTCGCGGTCTCGGGATTCCAGCTCGAGCCGTTGATGCGACGAACACAGGCGAGGGAGGGCGATCGCAAGGCGCGGGTGCTCAGGAAGCCGGAGGTGACGTTCGACGGGGAGCTGGAGGTCGTGGACGGGCCGGGGTTCGCCGCGCTGCTGCGCCGCGGTGTGGGACGGCACCGAGCCTTCGGGTTCGGCATGCTGCTGCTCCGCCCGCAACGACCATGCTGAAGGGGCGTCTCGGCCTGGAAACGGCGCGCATCCCGCACGCCGATCGCCATGGACTGCTGTGGCTGAACCGCGGTCGTCTGTACGTCGAGGACGGGACTCTGCGGTTCGCGACCGCGGGCTTCGGGGAGATGCAGGCCGGCGACTATGTACTGGCGTTCCAGACGGTGTCGGTGGTGCTGCTGGGCCCCGGCTGCACGGTGAGCCACGACGCGCTGCGGTTGCTGGCGCGGCACGGCACCGGGCTGCTGGCGGTCGGCGAGGACGGCGTGCGGTTCTACGCCTCGATGCCGTTCGGGCCGGACGACTCCCTGCTTGCTCGGCGGCAGGTTCGGGCGTGGTCGAACGAAGACTCGCGCCGGTTGATCGCCCGGCGGATGTACGCGTGGCGGCTTGGCGAGCTTCTGCCGAGCACAGACATCGCGGTGTTGCGCGGGATCGAGGGGGCGCGCGTCAAGGAGTCGTACCGCACGCTGGCTCGGCAGTTCGGCATCGAGTGGTTGGGGCGGAAGTACGATCGGAAGAACCCGGAGCGGGACGACAACCCGAACCAGGCGCTCAACCACGCGGCGACGGCGGTGGAGGGCGCGGCCATGATCGCGGTCGCGGCGACGGCGACCTTGCCGCAGCTTGGGTTCATCCACGAGGACTCGGGCAACTCGTTCTGTCTGGACATCGCGGACCTGTTCCGCGACTCGTTGACGGTGCCCATCGCTTTCGGGGCGGTGCGGGAGCGCCTGCGGCGGCCGGACCAGCCCATCGAGCGTTGTGTCCGGCAACTGGCGGGGAAGACGCTCCGACGGCAGAAGGTCATCCCCGCCATGATCGAGCGGATCAAGGAGTTGTTCGATGCCGATGACGGTGGTCGTGACGCGTGACGTCGCGGACCGGTTTCGGGGATTCCTCGCGTCGAGCATGCTCGAGATTGCGCCGGGCGTGTATACGTCGCCGCGGATGAGCGCCGGTGTCAGGGAGCGGGTCTGGGCGGTCTGCGAGGAGTGGTTCGACGGTTTGGGGGGCGGCACGATCGTGATGACGTGGCGGGACGATGGAGAGTCCGGGGGCCTGGGCCTCCGAGTTCTGGGGCAGCCACCGAGGGAGATTCGCGACCACGAGGGCATGTTGATGGTCAGGCACGAGTTGCCGGCCGGGAAGGTCGACACGGGTCCGGAGAGCCGGGCGGGCTCGGGCGGCGCGAGCTCCTGACGCCCCGTGATCGTTGACAACAGAATCGCGCTTGCTCGTGGAGCGAAGCGACCGCAACACCCGGCCAGCGGCTACCTCTTGCCGCTCCCGCCGGGTGTGACGTAGATTCACAGAGGCTCCCCCGCGTGCGCGGGGATGGACCCGCCTCCGGGGAGGGGTGGGCGCTGGCGTCGATGGCTCCCCCGCGTGCGCGGGGATGGACCCATCGGCACCACGGGAAACAAGGCGGACACGACGGCTCCCCCGCGTGCGCGGGGATGGACCCGCGGCCGCGCTTGACGCCTCCTATGCGTCGTCGGCTCCCCCGCGTGCGCGGGGATGGACCCGGAGCACTTACTTTCTACAACGCCGATGCAGTGGCTCCCCCGCGTGCGCGGGGATGGACCCTCGACGAACGGCGCATACATCATCCCGCATTGGGCTCCCCCGCGTGCGCGGGGATGGACCGCACGTTCGTCGCCGTCACGGTCGAGGTGTTCGGGCTCCCCCGCGTGCGCGGGGATGGACCTAGTTCGTTGATGGTGACCGGCCGTTTTCTGGCGGCTCCCCCGCGTGCGCGGGGATGGACCGCCGTCCACCTGCCTCTGCGGCCTCCCCGTAGCGGCTCCCCCGCGTGCGCGGGGATGGACCCCAGTCAGAATCTTCCGGGAGCATCTTGACAATGGCTCCCCCGCGTGCGCGGGGATGGACCCGAAGCGACGGACGACGCCGCCGCCCCGGCCGCGGCTCCCCCGCGTGCGCGGGGATGGACCGCGGTCGCACGAACGACAGCCAGTGGCGCGCACGGCTCCCCCGCGTGCGCGGGGATGGACCCTGGATGGTTCAGCGTTGCGACGAATGAGCGCCGGCTCCCCCGCGTGCGCGGGGATGGACCCGCGGCCGGATCATCTCGCGTTGTGCTTCGGGGGGCTCCCCCGCGTGCGCGGGGATGGACCCCTCCCTCTCCCTATCGCGCCGCCTTCACCGGCGGCTCCCCCGCGTGCGCGGGGATGGACCCCGGCACACCACCAAGAACAGAAACCGCGGAGGGGCTCCCCCGCGTGCGCGGGGATGGACCCTAGAAATGATTGCGGAATGCGGTGTATCACATGGCTCCCCCGCGTGCGCGGGGATGGACCCGATCAAATCGGCAATCGAGCAAGTGCTTGCACGGCTCCCCCGCGTGCGCGGGGATGGACCCTCCGCGAGCGTCGTGCCCGCCAGGATCGCGTCGGCTCCCCCGCGTGCGCGGGGATGGACCCTACGATGTCCACGACCTTGAGTGCCCGCTCCGGAGCATCCCGATCACCGATTCCGGAGCATCCCGATCACCGATTC
>CAZMRP010000458.1:0-4837 GCA_964568275.1 uncultured Myxococcales bacterium | reverse complement strand
GCCGCCGGCGCCTTCGTCGCTCGCGCCGCCAACTCCGCCGCCGCCGACGCCAACGGCCCGGGCGCCCCGCCGCGCCACTCGCGCAACGCGTACGCGCCCCCCTTGCCCTCCTGGAACGGCGACCGCTCGCCGTGCCGTCGCACCGACTCCGCCAGACGGACGCGCATCGTCTCCGCCGGATCGGTGCCGACGTGCGTCAACAGATCGTGGCGCACCGCCAACTCCGCCAGCTTGCGCCAGGTCAACGGCTTGCCTTCGGCCTTCAAAATCAGCACGGCTGCATCGATGAATGTCATGGCGCGCGAATCTAGCCCACCGGATCGCGGGTGTCCATGGGCCCGCCCGAATCCACCCCGAAACCATCCACCCCCAAAGGCCGCCTGGACGCCCGCCGCCCGTTCGGTCATAGTCCGAACAACACCGCGGCGGTCCGCACCGCCCGGACCAGGAGGGACCCATGGTCTACTTCCGCCTCAACCGCCCCCTGCAACTCGCACTCGTCGGCGCCGCCCTCGCCGCCGGCCCCGCCTGCGGCTCCGCCGGCGACGACGACGATACGACCGATGCCGACACGACCACCGACGCCGACACGGGCGCCGATGCCGATGCCGACCCCGACGCCGACCCCGATGCCGACCCCGACGCCGACCCCGATGCCGACCCCGACGCCGATGCCGACGCCGATGCCGACGCCGACGCCGATGCCGACGCCGATGCCGATGCCGACGCCGAGATCGGCATCGATACCTGGGAAGTCGTCGACCCGCTGCCCGGCCCGATGTGCGCCGAGGTGCCGACGTTCACGCTGGGCACGACCAACCTCTCGAGCGAACTCGACAAGGCCACCGCCCAGGTGCTGCTCACCGGCTCCGTGAGACCCTACGGCGACCCCTGCCCCACCGCGGTCTGCCTGACCGTGACCCCGGAAGGCGGCGCCGGTACCGTCGATGGCTACCTGGCCGTCGACCCCTACACCACCCGCTTCACCTATACCAACCCCGCCCTCACCGACTGGCGCCCCGTCCGCCTCGACCTCGCCTGGAACCTCTACTGCTCGGAACTCACCGGGCTCGACTCCGAGGAGGTCGTCCGCGGGACCGCCTGGGCCTGCCGCGGCCTCGACGGGAACGTGATGATCGCCGAAGACATCGGCGACTGCTCGTTCGTCGTCGACCCGCCCCCGCCGCCGATGGCCCGCACCCTTCCCCCAGGACCGGGCTCGCCGCCGCAGGGCTTCCACCTGCAGTCACGCCCCCAACCCGACGGCTCCACCCGACTGGTCGCCGAGAACTCCGCCGGGATCTGCAAGTGGACCGCCGTCGGCGGCCGCCTCGAGCGGGTCGGCGAGACCGAGGCGGTCTTCCGTCCCGACCGCTCGGCTCGCACGACGCTGGTCCAGGTCGCCGCCCTGACGCCCGACGGGATCTCCGTCCGCGTCTGGCGACGCCACCGCGGCTGAAGCGCGGTTCAGCACCCTTGACACGCCGCGGGACCCAGGGCGATACTCCACCGTCCCAGACGGACGTCGTTCGCGCGCACGCGGACGGGAGGAGGACACGGCATGGACGCGAAGGAGTACTTCCAGAACGAGCTGCCCAAGAAGCTGGCCGCCGATCCCGCCAGCGCCCGCTCGGTGAACGCGATCTTCGTGATCAATATCACGGGGGACGGGGGCGGCGCCTGGACGGTCGACCTCAAGACCGACCCGCCGACCTGCACCGAGGGCGCCGGCACCGGCGACTGCACCATCACCATGAGCAACGACGACTTCAAGTCGATCCGCCAGAACCCGCAGGCCGCCATGCAGCTGTTCTTCCAGGGCAAGCTCAAGGTCCAGGGCAACCCGATGCTGGCCACCAAGCTGCAGAAGATCCTCTGAGCGAATCCCCCGGGCGGCGGCCCTACTTCTCGTCCTTCGTCAATTCCTCGGCCAGGTACGACAGGACCACCTCGTCCAACGAACGGTCCGAGATCAACTCCTTGCCGAATCCCTCCCGCTCGCGGTGCACCACCGGACGCAGCGGCGTCGGACGACGCGGACGCCCCTGCGCCGTCGCCACCACCGACTCCACGGGCTCCGGACGCACACGGTCCGGCTCCGTCGGCCCCGGCCCCGGAGGACGGTAGCTGGCTCGCCCGCGACCGCCCGGCGGCGTCGGCGAAGGATGGACCGCGCCCGACGCGGGTGTCGGGCGCGACGGCGCCGCCGCCCCGGCTACCGGCAACCCCGGCTCGTCCTCCGGCACGCCGACGGCCTCCGACTCGCCCGCCCCCACGCCCACCCCCGCCAACACCCGGTCGACCGCCTCGTCGAACAACCCGTCGCGCAGGCCGAGCAGCACCTGCTTGTGCTGCGCCTTCATCAACGCGCGCACCCGGTCCCGAACCTCCCCCGGCTCCCCCGCCGGGTCGTAGCTCGTCCGCCGCGTCGCCAGGATCGTCCCCTCGCGGTACAAGTGCGTGATCACGTGCGGACGCCCCAGCCCCGAATCCTCGGTCTGGATGTGCAGCGTCGCACCGTGATACACGACGTTCGTGTTGAAGCCGACCTGTGCGTCCTTCATCGCCCGCCCGACCCGACGCGCCGCACCCGCTCAGCGCTGCCCTTCCTTGAAGAAGTCATCGAAGGCCTCGTCGATCCGGCCCTCGTCCTCCGCCGAACCCGCCGGCGGCGGCTCCGAACGCGGCCCCGGCCGCTTGCCCGGCCGCGTCGCCGTCTGCAACGCCCCGAGCTTCCGCGCCACGTCCCGGAAATTCGGATCACGTCGCTTGATCGTCTGCAGGTAGAACAACGCCTCGTTCCCCTCGCCCATCGATAGATGCACGTCCGCCAGACCGTAGTACAACTCCAACTCGTCCGCCTCGGACCGCCGGCGCGCGTGCAGCCCGCGCTTGTACTCCTCGATCGCCTCCCGCGTCTTGCCCAGCCCCAACAGGCATCCCCCGATCAACGCCTGGCAACTCGCCTCCCGCGCCGGGTCCTTCGACGCCAGCCGGAACTCGTCCACCGCCCGGTCGAGCACCCCCATCTCGCGGTACGCCACGCCGAGATCGAAGTGCATCGCCGCGTCCGCCGGCGCCAACTCCCCCACCGGCTCCTGCGGCCCGTCCGGAAGCGCATGCGCCCCGGAAGCCCCCGAAGCCAACGCGTCGAAGGCACTCTCGAGCGCCGCCAGCGCGTCGGTCGGCGCCGCCGTCGCCGGAGCAGACTCCGCCGACGCAACTCCAACCCCCACCGACACCGGAGCAGCCTCCGCGGATCCCGCCGCCGCACCCAACTCGGCCAGCTTGGCCTTGATCCGCACATCCTCCGGATAGTCCGCCGCCAACCCCTCGAGCAGCATCCGGGCGTCGTCCTCCAGCCCCTGCTGGCGGAAGAAATCCACCTCCTCCAACCCCTGCCCGATCGCCGCCTCGAGACTCTCCGCCGGCGTCGCGGGCGCCGGCGCCGGCGCCGGCGCCGGGGACGGCGACGGCAGCTCGTTCGTCGTCGCCAACTCCGACTCGTCCGGCTCCTCCAACTCCAGCGTCGGCGTCGAACCGGACTCCCCCGACGGCTCGAACTCGTCCAGCGACGGCAACGGCTCGGCCTTCGCCAGGTCCTCCGTGAACTCCTCGTCCGACATCTCGAGCACGAGCGGCGCCGCCGCGTCGTCCGACAGCGGCACCACCAACCGATCGGCTCCCGGAAACAGGCCGCCCGCCTGCACGATCGGCGGACCCGTCTCCACGTCGTCGAAGGACGGAAGATCCACCACGACCGCCCGCTCCGACAGGCCGCCCGCCAACGGCGGCAACACCGCGATCGGACGGGACGGCGGCGGCGGCGGCAGCGGCGGCAGCGACGGCGACGGCGGCACCTCCACCGACGGCGGCACCTCCACCGACGGCGGCACCTCCACCGACGACGGCACCTCCACCGACGGCGGCACCTCCACCGACGGCGGCACCTCCACCGACGACGGCACCTCCACCGACGGCGGCACCTCCACCGACGACGGCACCTCCACCGACGACGGCAAAGCCGACGAAGGCTTCGACTGCCCGGTCGCCTCGAGCACCGCCGCGGGGACCGCGGACGGGGCCAACCCCGGCACCACCACCGTGCGCACCGGCTCGTCCACGACGTCGATGTCGACGTCCAACTCCCCGGGGAACGCCGAGGAACGCGGCGCCCCGTCGGCTTCGCCCGGAGACGCCACGGACGCCGCGGACGAATCCTCGGCCTCCCGCGTCTCGTGGCCCCCCTCCAGCGCCGCCAGCAGCTCCCGGGCCGCGGGGTTGGCCTCGTCCAGGAACTGGACCTCGCGCAACACCCGCAGCGCGTGCGCACGGTGGGCCGAGGCCAGAATCCGCGCCGACTCCAGCATCACCCGCACGCCGCCCGCGATGTTCTCCTCGTTGAGGTAGATCGCCGCCAGCCGCTCGCGCAACACCACCGACTTCGGATACTGGTCCAACGCGCCGGTCAGATGGCCGAGCGCCCGGTCCTTGAGGCCGAACTTGACGAAGATGTCGGCCTCGGCCGCGATCTTCTGCACCTCGCCGGCCTCGTCCGGCAACGGCGGCAGCTCGACGCCGCTCCCCCGCTCCGGAGGCCGCGGCAGCGGCGCCGGCGGCGGCGTCGCCTCGGCCGCCGACGAAGCCACCGCCGCCTCCGGCGGCAGGCGCACCTCCGCCGACGGCACCTCCTCGAGATCCTCCGCCGACATCGCCTCGACCGAGTCCACCTCCTCCGCCGACGGCTCCTCCCGCTCGACCGCCGACGGCGGCGGGGAACGCCCGGCCTGCCGCCCGGGCGGCGGCGGCAGCCGACGCGGCGCCGGACTCGGCCCCC
>CAZMRP010000457.1:0-4869 GCA_964568275.1 uncultured Myxococcales bacterium | reverse complement strand
CACCAGCCCGCTTGGCGCCGCCGTCCAGTATCCGTCGAGAAGCACCGCGGTGCTCTTGCCACCCACCGCAACGACAGAGAAGGAAGCGCTTCCATTGGAAGCACGGCCCGCCTGGCTGCAGGCGTTGCCGACGGCAATGGCCTGCTCACGCCATGTGGCGCCCTTGCCCGAGGCGTCAACATCGAGCCTTCCGAAGCACGGCTGATCACGGTACACGTAGCCGTACCAGACAGTCCAGCCCTTGTTCTTGCACTGCACGCCGGTCACCGATCCAGCGACCAGACTTCCATCGGCTTGCTCGAATACCATGAGGTTCTTGATCGTGTGCATCTGCTCTCCTCCGCCTGCCTGCCCCTACGGCAGCGTTCGTACGGGCCGCAATCCCATACGGTCGGACCGACCAGCCGGTGGACCTCCAAAACGTGCGGCCGCCCTCGAAAACAACGCATCATTGTACCATGAACCTCCGCGATAGACCACCATGGGGCCCGCCAAGGGACCGAACGGGTCAATCACGGCCTCCGTCCCCAGATCATCCGCATGCCGGTCGCTACACCATTCCCATACCCCGCCGAGCATGTCGAACACCGCCCACGCGTTCGCCGCCTTCAGGGCCACTGGATTTGTCGCGTCTGTGTTGCCACAGTACCAGGCAATCGGATCGAGGATGGGATTCGGGCTCTCGCAACCCAGATGATACGAATCCAGGTCTCCGTTGTATGTGGCCGTCGTCGTCCCTGCGCGGGCAACGTACTCCCACTCGGCCTCTGTCGGCAGGCGATATCCAGCACACTCGTATGGTGTCACGAAGCTGGTGGATGGCGCGCAGTTCACCAACGGACCGGTTCCGGTACACGCATAGCATTCCTCGGCACTGGCAACCACGGAGATCGCGTTGCAGTAGAGAGCACTCTCGTGCCAGTTGACGTTCTCCACGGGACACTCGTCGCATCCGCCGTTCCGCGACGGGTTGTAGCCCATGACGGCTCGGAACTGCGCCTGGTTCACCTCCGTCGCAAGAATCTCGAACCGATGTGTCAGGGTGACTCGGTGCGGCGTCTCGTTGGGGTAACGACCTGGCTCAGCATCTGACGAACCCATCAGGAAGCTGCCGGGCTCGATCATGGCCCAGGTACCGGGAGTCACGTCGCCATCGGCCTCACTAGGGATGTCGCTGGCGACCTCGGCGTCCAGGTCGATCCCTCCGTCCGCAACGTCGAAAGCGTCGATGTCCGCGGCATCGACTCGCACGTCTACAAGGTCGGCCGCGGTATCGACCGAAACATCCGGCAAGTCCCCCGAGTCTGCGTCACCATCTGCATCCACGCCGCATCGGCATTCCCCCGCAACGCAGGCTCCACCTGATGCGCCGATCGAACGACAAGTCACGTCGCAGGCGGCTGAGTCGCATCCGACGTCCGGCCAACCGTCCGCGACATCCACGTCCAGATCGACATCGGTTTGGTCGGCATCAGGCTCAGCCAAGGGACCGAGGTCCACGATCAACGAGCATGCGAACGCGAGCGCGCTGACGACCACCATCGCGGCCACCACGCGGTGTCCCGAACGCATGGTCACCACTCCATCCCGATGCCGACAGGAAACACCGCAAAACTCACTTCGCCGCTGGCGCGAAGGTCCGCTTCTTCCTCGCCCGGTTCCACGAAGAAGAGCACCGTCCCGGCGATCACCGCCGCCAGCCCGATTCCCAGGAAGACATCCGTCGTGGTCCGCAGCGCCAACGCGGTGTCCCGCAGCTCCGCGTCGGTCCGGCCGCCGGCATCGAAGTCGTCGCGGTACTTCAGCGTCAGCCCGCCGGTAATCGCCATGGTCAGCGCGGATGCACCGGCGATCCCCACGCAGGTCCAGAACCAGGGCGAGAGCCCCTCGCCGTCAGTCGGCTCGGGGCCAACCGGCGCGACCGGCCCAGTCCCGACTCGGGGCCCAACCGGGGGCGGGCCGGCGATCGCGACGAGCGGCGCGGTCACCGTGAGCGTCTGGCCGGCTCGGACATCCACCTGGGTGGAATACGGCCCGAACCCCGGCTTCGTGATCTCGACCCGATGCCGGCCAGGGGCGACCGCACGCCAGCCAGGCATCGGCGTCGATCCCACGGCGGTCCGGTCGATTCTGATCTCGGCCTCGGTTTGGGTGCTCTCCACGACGATCCGCCCGACCCGAGGGACCAAGTCGGCCAGGAGGGCATCGAACTCCGCTTGCTCGTCCGGCTGCAGGTTGCCGCCCATCCGGGCCACGTATTCCGCGAAGGCGTTCAGCGCGGCGGGCAGGTCGCCCAGCGCCTTGTGGCACATCGCGATGTTGTACAGGACGTCCGGGAGCGGGTTGAGTCGGTGCGACCGCTGGAACGAGTCCAGCGCCGCCGCGAAGTCGCCGCGCTCCGTCGCCGCCACCCCCTCGTCGAACAGACGTTCCGCCTCCGTAACGTCCCCACCCGAAGGCGCGACCTCTTGGGCGCGTGCCCCGAGCGGCATCGCCAGCACCGACATCAAGACGATCAGCATGCCCGTCCGCATGATGTCCATCCTATCGTGCGTCCCGACGGCGAATCCGAATGCCGTCCAACACGGCCCCGGCATCGACCGGAGCAGAAACCGTACCACCGTCCCGTGCGGGCTGCCGCACGACCCCAAGCTGCTCGGCAGAGCGTCGGATCTCCGTGAGTCGCCCCTCGACGATGAGGAGGCGCTCTTCTCGCCGAATGCCGTACGTCTCGTTCACGAAGGTGATCGTGTGGCTGCCTGCACCGATCTCGCGGTTCAGGATTGGCGCGCGGCCGATGGGCCGACCATCGATCAGCACCTGGGTCACGGGCGAGGTCACAACCGACACCGCACCCATCGGTCGTGGTCGCGTCGCCCCAACGTCAGGAGGGGTTGGAATTCCCGCGGTCTCGGCGTCCACGGTGTCACCGCCGTCGGTCACCTTCATCGGCTCGACCGGTGCCGCCGGGACGTCCGGCTCGGGGCCGACGTCAGCTGACTTGGCCGACGCATCCGGAGGCAGCGTGGCCGATGCCGCGTCCACGGGTGGCGGCGAGTCGGCAGTTGCGGTCGTGCCGGCATCCGAAGCGCCCGGCCCACCCCCGGTGTCCGTCGAGTCGGCTGCCGCGGTCGCATCCGCTGTGACGGCGGCAACCGCAACCGTGGCGTCGGCGAGCGGCTCGTCATCGGAGGCCCCGAGGAACCGCACGAGCGCGAACACCACGATTCCAAGGAGCGCGACCCCAAACACCGCGGCCGGGATGAGCGGCACCCCTCCGACTCGACGGTGCATCGGAGACCGCATCATGGTCGGCGGTGCATGCGTCGCGGCCGGCGTCGGGACAGTCCTGCCGTGTCCCTGCAAGCCCGCAACCGGCGACCGCGTTCGCGGCGCTGTCGGAGGGCCGCTTGGGCTGGAGGCGACGGATTCCGGCGGCATGGGTTCCGCCACGAACACCGCCGATACGGCGGCCGGCGCAGCGGCAGGTCCGTCCGTCGGGGCACGACGCCCACCTCCCTTTGCGATCGGCGATGCGATCGGGAGGTTTCGGCCGATCTGCACGAGCATCAGGGCCGGAGCCAACTCCGTGGCCTCGTCGGCGATGGGCGGCCGATCCGACGGCATGCTCCGGACGGCGAAGCCGCTCTCCTTCGTGCCCATCCACGCGGTGCCGAGGGCGTCTCGCAGCTCGGCTGCCGTGCGATACCGGCGGTCCAGGTCGCGCTCCATCGCGCGCATCACGACGAACTCGACCTCGGCGGACAGCCCCGGTCGCAAGGCCCGGAGGCGCGGGATCGGAGCCATCATCACGTTGAACAGGATCTTGTTGTAGTTGTCGCCGTCGAACGGGATGCGGCCGGTGAGCATTTCAAACAGCACGACGCCGACGGCCCAGATGTCGGCGCGGCCGTCGACATCCGTTTCTCCGCGCGCCTGCTCGGGCGCCATGTACTGCGGCGTGCCGAGGACCGATCCCTCCTGCGTGAGCTTCGTCCGGCCGCTGGCTACGCGCACCTTGGAGATCCCGAAGTCGAGGAGCTTGACGAAGTCGTCTCGGCCCGCCACACGGGTCAGGAAGATGTTGTCCGGCTTCATGTCGCGATGGACGATCCCTGCGGCGTGAGCCGCCGCGAGCGCGTCCAGGGCCTGGCTGGCGATGTCGACGGCGCGGCCGACCGGGAACGGGGCGCTCTCGGTGATGGCGGCGGACAGCGACTTGCCTTGCAGCAACTGCATCACGATGTAGGGCTCGCCGCTTCCGGCCTGGCCGACGTCCGTGACCTCGCAGATGTTCTCGTGGCCGATGCGCGCGGCGGCCTGGGCCTCGCGGTAGAAGCGGCGGACCGCCTCCGCGTTGTGGGCAAACTCCGCGGACAGCACCTTGATCGCGACCCGACGGCCGAGGAAGGTGTGCTCGGCCTCGTGCACCGCTCCCATGCCGCCTTCGCCCACGAGCCGAACGATGCGGTACTTCTGGTCGAGGACCTGATCCGGTGTCAGCGGCAATCAGCAACCCCAGGTGCCAGGAGCGCCGGCCCGCGGCGGGCCGGCGCTCCTCCACGGTCGCCATCGATAGTCCGCCGCGAGCGCCGGATGGTCAAGGGAACACGACAGCGGCGGCGGCGGAACAGTCGAGACCAAGATCGGTTCCCCCGCGTAGCCGCCGTGGTATCCTGCCGGGAGCGTAGGAAATCCGACGCCGGTTTGGTTTCCGCCGAAGCATCAGCGCGTCCTGCCTCCACGGCCGGAGCGGTAGCATCCGGGGCTGGTCGGGGCAACGGCGCGAGCTGCCGAGCGGGGTGAGGATCAGTCCTGCGCGTCCGGCGGGACCTGGGAGGCGTCGTCGTATAGGGGAAGCTGGCAGTC
>CAZMRP010000456.1:0-4880 GCA_964568275.1 uncultured Myxococcales bacterium | reverse complement strand
GGATCGTTCCCTCCGCCGCTCGGCGCCCGGACGTCGCGGGTCGTTCGCCCATCACCCTGCCTCTCGCCGCATCTTGCCGCGCCCGCCCCGGGACTTTCAACGCCGCCGGAGCACCCCGGGGCGCCCGGCCTCGCGCCCGCGCTCTCCGCCCGATCCCCTATCCCCTACCCCCTCTCCGCTCTTCCGTCTATGATGCCGGCGACCGACCATCCCGACCCAAGGAGGTGTTCGATGGCAGGCAACATCGTCCGCGACGTCGACGACGCCGTGAAGATCCGACACGTACTCTGCTCGGTTTCCGACAAGGCGGGCCTGGAGCAGCTGATCCCGGCGTTGGTCGAGGTGAACCCCGGGGTGCGGATCTTCTCCACCGGAGGGACGTTCGACGCGCTGAAGAAGCTCCTGGGCGACAAGGCGATCGGGAACCTGACCCAGGTCTCGGACTACACGGGGCAGCCCGAGACGCAGGGCGGACTGGTCAAGACGCTGGACTTCAAGATCTACCTCGGGCTGTTGACCGAGACCTACAACCCGGCGCACCAGCGCGATCTCGAGCGGACGCAAGCGGTGGCGATCGACCTGGTGGTGGTCAACCTCTACCCGTTCCAGCAGACGATCGCGAAGCCGGACGCGACGGTGGAGCAGGCGCGGGCGAACATCGACATCGGCGGGCCGTGCATGATCCGGGCGTCGGCGAAGAACTACCTGCGGGTGGCGCCGGTGGTCGACCCGGCGGACTACCCGAAGCTCGTCGCGCAGCTGCGCAGGACCGGCGGGACGCTCGACCTGGCGACGCGGTTCGAGCTGGCGCGCAAGGCGTTCGCGCACACCGCCCTGTACGACATGGCGATCGCGGGGTTCCTCGAGCGGCAGACGACCGAGACCGTGCGGGGCTGCTACGACGTGAAGGGGTGAGCCGATGGCCGACGACCTGAAGAAGATGTACCGCACGGTGATGGAGGACCACTTCCCCGAGACGATGGAGGTGTCGTTCGGGGACGGGGCGGAGCGCCGGACGCTGCGCTACGAGAAGGTGGCCTGGGTGCTGGAGGGGCAACGCACGGGGCTGCGCTACGGGGAGAACCCGGGGCAGGAGGCGGCGCAGTACAAGCTGGTCAACGGCAACCTGACGCTGGGCGACGTGACGACGATCGCGCCGGGCAAGTGGCTGTGCTCGGAGGTGGAGCTGCTGCAGTCGGGCAAGCATCCGGGGAAGATCAACATCACCGACGCGGACAACGCGCTGAACATCCTGCGCTACCTGGGCGACCGGCCGGCGTGCGCGATCATGAAGCACAACAACCCCTCGGGCGTGGCCCTCGGGCGGACGCTGGCGGAGGCCTACGACAAGGCGAACCTGGCGGACCGCGTGGCGGCCTTCGGCGGCGCGATCGCGCTCAACAAGCCGTGCGACAAGGCGACGGCGGAGGCCATCGCGCAGGCCTACGCCGAGGTGGTGCTGGCGCCGGAGTTCGAGGAGGGCTCGTTCGAGATCCTCGCCGGCCGAAAGAACCTGCGGATCATGCGGATCCGCAACATGGCGCGGCTGACCGAGTTCGCGCCGGAGCGGGTGGTCGATTTCAAGAGCCTGATCGATGGCGGGCTGATCGTGCAGCTGTCGTTCCGGCTCGAGGCGCAGGGCAAGGCGGACCTCAAGCCGGCGGAGGCGACGCACAAGGGGACGGTGCACAAGATCGCGCGACTGCCCACCGACAAGGAGTACGACGACCTCTTGTTCGGCTGGCGGGTCGAGGCGGGGGTGACGTCGAACTCCGTGCTGTTCGTGAAGGACCTGTGCACGGTCGGGATCGGCACCGGCGAGCAGGACCGGGTGGGGGTGGCGGAGATCGCGCGGGACAAGGCGTACCGCAAGCTGGCGGACCGGCTGTGCTGGGAGAAGCTGACGGTGCCGTACAACGAGCTGACGGACCCCAAGCAGCGGCGGGAGTTCGACGAGGCGGCGGCGGCACAGCACGGCGGGATCGCGGGCGGGGTGATGATCTCCGACGCGTTCTTCCCGTTCCGCGACGGGGCGATGGTGGGGATCCGCGAGGGGGTGACGGCGATCGTGCAGCCCGGCGGGTCGCAGAACGACCACGACGTGATCGACGCCTGCAACGAGCACCAGGTGGCGATGGTCTTCACCGGCCAGCGCAGCTTCAAGCACTGACTCCCCGGCTTGCGCGGGACCTCCGCGCGTGCTCGACTGTCCCCGAAGGAGCAACGACCATGAACGACAGCTCGTGGCGGACGTGTGCCTGGCTGCTCGCCGGCGCGTTCCTGGTCGCCGGGTGCGGCGACGACGACGCGGCGGCGGACGACGGCGGCACCGAGGAGCACGCGGCCGAGACCGTCGATGACGGCGGGCTCGAGGCGACCGACGACGGCGGGGCCGACGCGGACGACGACGGAACGGCGGAGACGACCGACGACGGGACGACGGACGACGGCGGCGAACCGCTCTGCCCGACCGACGAGCCGTTGCCGTGGGCCGGCGGCTCGGCCTACTACGCGCGCTGGTCCAACGGTCCGCCGGCCGACCCGTCGTACTTCCCCATCGCGGTCTGGCTCCAGGCGCCGCGCAACGCGGCGGCCTACGCGGCGATCGGGGTCAACCTGTTCATCGGGCTGTGGGAGGGACCGACGGACGCGCAGCTCACGGAGCTGGCCGGGGCCGCGATGCCGGTGTTCTGCGACCAGAACGAGGTCGGGCTGGCGCACCTGGCGGACCCGACGATCCGGGCCTGGACGCACCAGGACGAGCCGGACAACGCGCAGCCCGACGGCAGCGGCGGCTGGGGACCGTGCGTGCCGCCGGAGGACATCCGCGACCTCGGGGCGGCGATGCGTGCGGCCGATCCCTCGCGACCGGTGTACCTGAACCTGGGCCAGGGGGTCGCCTGGGACGACTGGGTCGGCCGCGGGGTGTGCAGCGACCACAACGAGCACTACCCGATCTACGCCGAGGGGGCCGACGTCGTCTCGTTCGACATCTACCCGGCGACGAGCGACCGGGAAGCGGTGGCGGGGAACCTGTGGTACGTGGCGCAGGGGGTCGAACGTTTGCGCGGGTGGGTCGCGGACGCCAAGCCGGTCTGGACCTGGATCGAGACGACGCACGTCACCAACCCCGACGTGCGGGTGACGCCGCACCAGCTGCGGGCCGAGGTGTGGATGGCGCTGATCCACGGCGCGATGGGGCTCGGCTACTTCTGCCACGAGTTCGAGCCGTCGTTCATCGAGGCGGGGCTGCTGCACTACGACGACGTACGCGAGGAGGCCGCGGCGCTCAACGCGCGGATCCGCGAGCTGGCCCCGGTGCTCAACACGCCGAGCGTCGGGAACGCGGTGACGACGGTCTCGTCCGACACCGCCGTGCCGGTGGCGACGATGGTCAAGCGCTCGGCGGAGGCGACCTGGCTGTTCGCGGTGGCGATGCGCGACGCGCCGACGCAGGCGACGTTCACGCTGACCTGCGTGCCGCCGGACGCGACGGCCGAAGTGCTCGGCGAGGACCGCACGGTCACGCTGTCCGGCGGCGCCTGGACCGACGACTTCGCCGGCTACGACGTCCACCTGTACCGCATCTCGCGCTGAGCCCGGCGGGACGACGACGCACCGGGCGGATTCGCGCTTCCAGCCGGGTCGATGGCCCGGACCCTGGACGGCTACGGGGGCATCGGCTCGTCGGGCGGCCTGCGGTACGTCGCCAGCCGGCCGTCCTCGACCGTGCAGCCGGCGCGCTCGGCGGGAACCGGGTAGAGCGGGCCGAGCGGTCCCGGGTCGTCGCGGTCGAGCGTCACGGTCGAGAGCGTCCGTTCGACGGCGTCATCGTCGGCATCCGAGAAGACCACGGCCAGCGCAGCGGTCGCCTCGGGCAGCTCCAGTCGTAGCCGAACCCAGGATGCGCCCGCCTCGCCGCCACGAACGGACTTGACGCGCGGCGCACCCCGACGTTCGCCCTCGAGCCTTCGTCCGTCGGTCGCGCCGAAGACCCACCGTTTCGCGGCTGGGATGGTTCCCGGTGGGAGACAGTGGTCCATGTAGTCGGCCTCGAACGGCTCGTCGATCAGCCACAGCTCGAGCCGATCGCCGTCCTCGCCGTCCTGCAGGTCGTCGTCGTGCAGTTCGACGAACAGCACGGGGCCCGGAGCGGCGACGACCGTCATCGCCGCATCGCCCGGCTCACCCGCCGTGCCTTGGAGCAGGAAGCCGCCCGTCCCGTCGGCCTGGACGCGGGCTCCGCACCCGCCCAGGGCCGTGTCACGCCAGGCGTCGCGCACGAACGCGGCGGCCAACTCGAAGACCGGCACGTAGACCGAGCGGTACGGCTCGTGCTGCTCCTCCCACGGCGGCTCGCCGTCGGCGTTGCAGGTCGGGCTGTACCACTCGTGCGAGCCGGAGACCGTCTCCCAGTTCCACGAGTGCTGCTCGGTGTTGCTCGCGACGTTCCACCAGCCGCCGGAGGACTCGGCGAGCAGCTCGCGCGGGACGAGCTGCAGCTCGCGCGTGCCGCCCCAACGCCAGGCGGAGCCGCCGTAGACCGAATGCGCGAAGCGGTTGTCCTGCACGACGATCGTGTCCTCGCCGACGCCCGAGGCGCCGTAGCCGTCGTTACAGACCCGCAGCAGCATTTCCACCGGGGCGTCGCTGCGCGCGAGCCAGTACTCGAAGGCGTGGCACTCGAACTCAATCCCCGGGTCGGCGGGTACGGCAAGACGCAGGACGGTCAACGTGACGCCGGCCGGGTCTGCGCCTGCGCTGCAGCGCCACTCGAGCCTGCACGGCTCGCGACCGGCGCACGCGGTCGTCAGCCAGACCGCCTCGCCGCCCGACGCCCCTGGATCCCCCAGCGGGCATTCCTCCGTGGGCGGCGGCCA
>CAZMRP010000455.1:0-4909 GCA_964568275.1 uncultured Myxococcales bacterium | reverse complement strand
CGGCCGTGCCGCAGGAGGCCGCCCAGGCGGCGGCCCCGGACCCCGAGCCGGTCGTGGAGGAGCCGCCGGGGCCGACCGCGCCGCCTCCTCCTCCCGGCAACGGGCGCCTGGTGATCGGCCGAGCGGAGATCGCCCGCGGCGGGGGCCGGGTCAACGGCAACCTGTTCGCGCGGGCCGTGGAGCGCAAGCGCGGCGGGATGCTCGCCTGCTACAACGTGCCGCTCGGCGCCGATCCCGAGCTGCGCGGCAGCCTGGTCATGGTGCTGGTGGTCGACCCGCAGGGGATGGTGGGCGTGCAGGTGGAGGAGGACGACGACGCGCTGGCGGCGGCCGGCGTCACCCACTGCGTGATCCAGAAGCTGCGCCAGGTGAGCTTCGCGGAGACCCCGCCGGGCTCCGAGCTGTGGGTCCGCATTCCGCTGGAGTTCAAACCCTGAGGTCTGGCGTCGTTCAGCCGCCGCAGCCGGGCCCGTACTGCTCCGTGCACAGGCCGTAGGAGCAGACGGCGACCACGCCGTCCACGATGCAGCTGTTGGACTCGCAGGCCGCCCCGCCGTCGTAGTCGCAGTCGTCGAGCCGCGGGCGGGGGTCGGAGGCGGCGACCGCCTGGCAGCTGCAGTTCGAGTAGAGCAGCTTGCAGTCCGCCGGCGTGGAACACTCGGGGCCCTCCAGACAGCCGCGGAGGGGATCGCAGGGGCCGGCGCAGTCGGCCAGTGCGCAGAAGTCGCGGACGCAGCGCCCCAGGCCGACCTCGCAGACCGACGCGGTGTCGCAGCCGATCGCGTCGCAGGTGCAGTACCCGTCACCCACCGTCTCGCACGGCCCCTCGTTGCAGCGGCACGGCTGGCAGCCGTTGCGCGGCGGAACGAACCCGTGCTCGCACCACAGGTCGCAGTACAGGCCGGAGTTGTCGCACGGCACGCACGTTCCGCCCTCGCACCACGCGCGCCCGAAACCGCCCGGCTCGCAGTCCGCGTCGGTCTCGCACGAGCACATGAACGGGGAGCCCATGCAGGCGTCGGTCGCGTAGCAGCCCCACGTGCCGCCCATGCAGCTGCAGACCATCGAGGGGTGCGTCTCCCCGCAGCAGGTCTCGCTGCCGTACTCGCACGTCGACGACCCGCTGCAGGTCGAGCCGGGCTCCGGCACCCCCGCGGGACAAGTGCCCGGAACGTCCGGGCGGACCTCGTCGCCGTCGTCGCGCGCCACCGAATCGTCCGCAGTCGAATCGTCCGCGGCATCCTCGTCGCCCACCAGCGACGTTCCTTCCACGCAGCCCAGCGCCGCGAAGAGTCCGAGGATTGCGATGGTCCGGTGCATCATGTCGTTTCCGCTCCTCTCGTGCGTTCGGGCAAGCAACGGGCGTTCCAGGTCCCGTCCGAGGCCGCCGGCGACCCGGCGCGCCGCGCGTCCGGCCGTCGAAACCGTCGTCTTTCCGGCCCCGCGGGCTCGCCGCGGACTTGGTGGAACCCGGGCCGGGCCGGCCGAACGAAAGCGTCCGACCCGTCACGACCTGGCACGATCGACCGGCGGGAATGCCGCGGCGGAACCCGGCGCGACGGGCCGGGACGGCGGGTCATCCGTCGAGCGCCACGACGTAGCGTCCGTCGCGCATCAGGTCCAGCTTCCGGCCGTCGGAGGTCGTCAGCACCGCGGCGGCGACCAGGACCTTGGGCTGGATCGAGTCGGTGTACACGCGGTCGATGTGCACGACCTTCCCGGGCGCGGAGAAGTCCTTCGGCCCCACCTGACCACCGAAGTGTTCGGAGCGCCCGAAGGCGATGTGCAGGCCGAGCTTCTCGTCGAGCAGCAGCTCGCCGGTGGGTTGCAGGCCGAAGTCGGCCAGCACCCCCAGGCCCAGCTCGGCCAGATTGCCGTAGGCCGGCTCCTCGACCAGCCGTCGCGCCTCGGCCGCGGACGTCGGACCCTGCGACAGCACCTCGACCGCGCGGTTCGCCTCCACGCGGTAGACCACGACCTCGTCGCCGAGCTGCACCGGCAGCTCGCCCCGCGTGCCGCTGGGGTCCCCGGGTACCTCGCCCTCGTACGGTACGATGTACGTCTCGCCCGACGGCACGTTGCCGGCGGTGCCGGGGTTGGGGAACACGCCGCCCGAGGCCGTGGCGGTGCGGTGGCGCAGGTCGAGCGTCAGCTCGTGGCGGCGGTCGCCGACGACGAAGGCGAGGTCGCAGCGCACCGCGTCGTCCAGCAGCTTCTTGAACCGGTCGCAGCGGCGGCCGATCACTCCGTAGTCGAGCCGCAGGGCGGGGATCATCGAGGCGGAGAAACCGGGCATCGTCGCCGCGCGGAAGCCGTGGGCGCGCGCCGCCATCTTGAGCGGCGCGGTGGCCGAGAACTGCGTCGGCGCGATCAGGATGCGGTAGGTCCGGAACAGCTCGTCGAACGGCAGCGGCGTGCCCTTCAGCCCTGCGGCGTCCGCCGGCAGCGGCCCGCCCTCGTGCACGACCGCGGTCGCCGGCAGGTCGGCGTTGTTGGCGTGCACGTTGCGGTACAGCACCAGGTCCACCGCCTCCAGTCCCAGGTCCTGGGCCTGGTCGGCCAGCGTGTCGGACCACTCCCGCGCCAGCTCCCGGCGCGCGCGCCACGCCGGCTGGTCGGGCACCTCCGCGTCCGGCAGGTCGATCAGGATCGCCAGCCGTCGGTCCTCCGGCGTCGGCGCGAACACCCGCCGCACCAGCGCCACCAGCTCGGTGGCCGTCAGTCGCTCGGTCATCCTCCACGCCTCCCCGGTCCGCCGCCGGACCGCGTGCCGGACTGTACGCAACTGGGCGCGACGTGTCGACGACGACCTGCCGCCGGACTCCCCGCCCGCGCGACGTGTCGGTCGTGCTCCAGGAAGTCCCGGGGCCGGTGGTCTCGAAGGGGCCGGAGATCACCCTCCGGACGTCCTGAATTCGTCCGATTCCGGAGACTTCCGATGGTGCTGTGTCGTTTGTTTTCAGTGGGTTACGGCTTCCTTGGACTTGACAACTGAACATAAATCCAGTATGCCGGGATTCGTGAGCGGAACGGGTGGGCCGGTTGTCATGAAACGGGATCCCCAGGCGCTGTTGGCTCGGCTGCGTCGGGAAGGAGTGTTGCGGACGGCGCGCGAGGTGAGTGCCGCCGGGCGGCGGCCGGTGTTGCCGACCGGCGTGGAGGGGCTCGACCGGGCGCTCGGCGGCGGCCTGCCGCGCGGGCGGGTCGTGGAGCTGGTCGGCCCGCTGTCGTCGGGGCGTACGGCGTTCCTGTTGCAGGTGTTGGCGGCGGCGACCTCGCACGGCGAGCAGACGGCGTTGATCGATCCGGCGGACGCTTTCGACGCGGCGGCGGCCGTGACGTCGGGGGTGGCGCTGGAACGGGTGTTGTGGGTCCGGCCGGGCGGGCGGCTCGACGCCTTCAAGGCGACGGAGCTGGTGCTGGGGGCCGGCGGGTTCGGCGTGGTTGCGCTGGACCTGACGGGGCTGCGGGTCGGGCACGAGGCGCGGAGCCGGGCGTTGTGGCCGCGGCTGTCGTTGCGGGCGGAGCGGTCGGGGACGGTGCTGCTGGCGTTGGGGGAGCGGCGGGAGGCGGGGACGTTCGCGGCGCTGGCGCTCGGGTTGCGTCGCGCTGCGCCGGCGTGGAGCGGCGGCGCCGGCGCTCCGCTGTTGCTCGAGCGGCTCGAGGTGCGGATCGAGATCCTGCGCAGCAAGGTGGGGTTGTCCGGCGACGCGGGGTCGGCGTCGCCGCGCGACGGCTCGTCCGGGAGCGTGGCGGGGCCGGTGCGTTGGGCGGGGGGCGCCTCGGGACGGAAGCACGGTCGGGATGCGGCCTGAGGCGCCGGCGCGGACGGGGCGGCGCATCGCCTGCCTCGTCGGAGGAGACGTGCCGGCGCGGCTCGCGCTGGCGCGGGCCTTCTCGCCGTGGGTCGAGGTTTCGGCGGACGGCCCCGCGCTCTGGCTCGACGTGCGCGGCTGCGCCGCGTTGCATCGCAGCGAGGAGCGGCTGGCCACGGCGCTCGTCGATGGCGCAGGGCGGCTGGGGTTGGCGCTGCGGGTCGGGGTGGCCGGTTCGAAGGGAATCGCGCGACTGGTGGCCGAGTGGGGGAGGGGCGAGCGCGGGCGCCCGGCGCGTTCGGAACCGCGGGCTTCAGCCGACAACGACGACTGCGACGACGACCACGACGACGACCACGACGACGACGACGACGACCACGACGACGACCACGACGACGACGACGACGACCACGACCACGTTGGAGGGGGAGGGTGGGTGGTGGTGAGGGAGGGGAGGGATCGGGAGGCGGTGGCGGCGTTGCCGGTGGGGGTCGTGGGGTTGTCGCGCGAGGCGGCCGAGACGCTCCGGCGCTGGGGGATCCGGACGCTGGGGCGGCTCGCCGCCTTGCCGCGGGGCGAAGTGGCGTTGCGGCTGGGAGCGGCCGGGGCGCGATGTTGGGACCTCGCGGCGGGGGAGGACGAGGCGCCGCTGGTGCCGACGCCGCAGCCGGACGAGCCGGAGGAGGAGGTGGAGCTGGAGTATCCGCTGTACGAGGTGGAGCCGCTGCTGTTCGTCCTGCGCGGGGCGCTCGACCGTGTCGCCGCACGACTGTCGGAGCGCGGCGTGGTGTTCGGCGCGGTGGCGTTGCGCCTGCGGCTCGAGTCGGGTGCCTGGGACGACCGGTCGCTGACGCTGGCGGCGCCGTTGCGCGACGTGCCGTCGATCCTGGCGTTGTTGCGGGTGTCGATCGAGTCGAGCCCGCCGTCGTCCGCGGTGACGGGGCTGACGGTGCGGGGGCTCCCGGCGGGCGCGCGGTTCGCGCAGCTCTCGCTGTTCGAGCCGGCCGGTCCGGCGCCGCAGCAGCTCGCGGTGACGCTGGCCCGGCTGACGGCGCTGGTCGGGCGCGAGCCCCGTGAAATGGCGGATGCACCAC
>CAZMRP010000454.1:0-4917 GCA_964568275.1 uncultured Myxococcales bacterium | reverse complement strand
GCTGGCGGCGGCCGGCGTGACCGGGAACGGTCGGCTCCACGTCTCGCTGCTCGACGCCGCCGCGACCTTCGCCCAGGTGGTCCGCCGCAGCGCCCCCGACGCCGCCACCGCACGGCGCGTGTTGTCCAACCGGCTGTTCGGCTACCTCTCGGGCGCGCTGCCCGGCGTGCAGGAAGTGATGGCCCTCGAGCGACTGTTCGCCGCACGCGAGGACCCGCGGTTCGACGTCGTCGTGGTCGACACGCCGCCCACCGCGCACGCCCTGGACTTCCTCGACGCACCGCGCCGCCTCGTCGCCGCGCTCGATTCGCCCTTCTCCCACTGGCTGACCGACGGGCCCGGCTCGGGACTCGGCGCCGCCGGCGGTCGCAGCATGCGCTTCGTGTTGCGTCTGCTGGCCCGGCTCACCGGCCCGGGTCTGCTCGAGGAGATGTCCGAGCTGCTCGGCGACGCCCGCACGCTGCTGCCGGGGTTCCGCGCCCGGGCCGTCGATGTCGACGCGGCCCTGCGCTCCCAGGAGGTGACCTTCCTGGTCGTGACGTCGGTGCAGCCCCAGGCGATCGACGAGGCCGCCTTCGTCCACGATCGGCTGGCGACCCTGGGCCGCGAGGGCGACGTGGTGGTGGTCAATCGCGTGCGACTCCGGGCCCTCGACGACGGCGAGGCGGTCGACGGACATCGCCTGCCCGCGTCGCTGGCCGGGCGACTGGCGGAGAATCTGGCGCAGCACGAGCGGCTGGCCGCCGAGGACGAGGCGGAGCTGCGACGGCTGATGCGACGCTGCGGAGCGCATCACCGCTACTACCGCCTGCCGGCCTTCGCCTCCGACGTGCGCGACCTCACGGCCGTCGCGGCGGTGGCCCGCGTGCTGTTCGCCGCCGACGCGGCGGTCGAGCCCGAGCCGGACCCGCCACGGACCCGGCTCGGGGTTGACGGTCCCGAAGAGGGTCGCTAGAGTCCGGGGCGGGCTGGACGTTCCGCACCGGCGTGGCCGGGACAGGGGGGGACGGGGACGATGCTGCACGGGACCGGTCGCGACCCTGGCGGGCACGCACGCGACGCCGCAGCCGACACGGCACGCGGCGCAGGTGCATCGGCCCAGGCGGACCGCCGGCGCGTGCTGCTGGTCGAAGACAATCGCAACCTCCGGCTGACCACGGCTCGGATGCTCGAGCATCTCGGCTACACGGTGACCTCCGTCGACAACGGCCCGGCCGCGCTCGAGGTCTTCCGGCGCTCGCCGCCGCCCGACGTGACGATTCTGGACGTGGGCCTTCCCGGCATGAGCGGTCGCGAGGTGCTGGACGCGGCCCGGACGCTGGTGCCGGATGCTCGAATCGTACTCTGTTCGGGCGCGCCCGAAGACCTTGCGGCGGCGGCCGACGCCGGCGGCCCCCTCGAACAACTCGTAAAGCCCTATGATATCGAGTCGTTGTCCGCCGTGCTGAAGCGGATCCTGGAGTCCTAGGTTCGAGGACGCCCACGGCCCGCACGGCGCAGGACGCCGAAACCCCATTGCATTCCGTGGCCGCTGGGACTAGATCCCGCCGAGTCGGCGGTCTGGCGCGAAGCGGGACTCGACCGGGCCGGAGGACCCGATGATCCGTCTGACCAGCATGCTCCACGGCGACGAGCTCCGCGATGTGCTCGAGCGCTGGATCCTCGGGCGTTTCGACGCGGCCGACTGCTTGGCGCTCAAGCGGCTGGTCAACCTCAACGCCTACCTCGTGCGACGCTACCTCGACGACTTCGCTCGCGCGCTGCTCGAGGCGACCGTCGCGGGGCCGATTCGGAGCTTCCCGGTGTCGCACAAGGGGCAGCTCAAGGACTTCGCCTGCCGGAACCCGCCGGTGCGCACGCCGCGGGTCGACGCGATGATCGCGCACTACCGGCGGTTTCCGGAGGACTACTACCGGGAAACGCCGTTCGAGGGGCGGGTCTACTACGTCGGCGAGGGCGACGGGGCGACCTACGTGCTGTCGTCGCGCTCCAAGCGGATGCGGCGCATCGCGGAGAAGAGCGCGCGGCGGATCGTCGAGTACATCTTCCGGGAGATCAAGCGCCGCGCCGACGAGCTGGCCACCGAGCGTGCGGAGCAGCTCGGCATCCCGAAGGACCGCCTGATCACGCCGGTCGACATGCAGATCGAGGAGTTCGCGCACGCCGAGCGGCGGATCATCAAGGCCATCCGCACCGGCCGGCTCGGCGATCAGCCGCAGCCGGACCTGGCGATCCACGACGTGGCGGGGGTCAAGGTCATCACGGACTTCGCGCCCCTCGACGAGCTGCGGCGGTTCTTCGAGCAGGACGAACGGATCGAGCTGGTGGAGGAACAGCGGCACGAGGGGCGCTACAACGCGACCAACTTCGTCGTGCGCTACCGGCTGGACAAGCAGCGGTTCCTCGACCAGCCGCCGGACCGGCGCGTGGCGGAGATCCTCGCGGCGCGGGGCGTGGCGGAGCCCGACGAGCTCGCGGCCGTGCATCGCGCGTTCATCGAGTCGGCGGAAGACGTGGTCCACGTCGAGGTGATCGCGGCCTCCTACGAGGAGATGATGGAGTCCGAGATCGGCCGGGCGATGCACGAGAACCGGATCATCGAGCAGCGGCGGGCGCAGGAGTACCGCGGCCACCTGGCCAAGAACGTCGAGTACGTGGTCGAGTACGCCTTCTCCTTCGCGATCAGCCCGACCCGCGAGCTCCACGAGCTGCCGGTCAAGGTGTGGGTCAAGTACATGCCCGACACCTTCGACGACGTCCTCAAGGAACTGTGGGGCATCTCCGCCTCGACGTCGATCCAGTGCGCCGACGGCGCCGACCCGACGAGCGAGCTGGGAGAGGCGCAGGCGCTGTTGTCGGTGTCGGCATTGCACGAGTGATGCGGCGATGCTAGGAGCTCGCCGCGGTTTCGGGGGACTCGGGGGCTTGCCAGGAGGTTGACGGATGATCATCGGCGTTCCGAAGGAGATCAAGACGCGGGAGTACCGGATCGGCATGGTTCCGGCGGGGGTCCGCACGCTGGTCGGACGCGGCCACAAGGTGCTCGTCGAGCAGGGCGCCGGACTGGGCAGCGGGATCGACGACGCGGCCTTCGAACGGGCCGGCGCGACCATCGTGCCGACGGCGGCCGAGGTCTGGGGCCGGTCCGAGATGGTGGTCAAGGTCAAGGAGCCGCTGGCCCAGGAGTTCCCGCTGTTCCGCGAGGGACTGATCGTCTACACCTACCTCCACCTGGCGGCGGCGCCCGAGTGCACCGCGGCGCTGGTCAAGAGCAAGGTCGCCGGCGTGGCCTACGAGACCATCGAGCTGCCCGACCGCAGCCTGCCGCTCCTGCGGCCGATGAGCCAGGTCGCCGGCCGGATGGCGGTGCAGGTCGGCGCGTCGCTGCTCGAGAAGGAACACGGCGGCAAGGGCATCCTGCTCGGCGGTGTGCCCGGCACCCGGCGCGGACGCGTGGCGATCATCGGCGGCGGCGTGGTCGGCACCAACGCCGCGCAGATGGCCGTCGGCCTCGGCGCCAACGTCACGCTCCTCGACGTCAGCACCGATCGCCTGATCTACCTGCGCGAGATCTTCGGCAACACGATCGAGCTGCTGCACTCGGACCCCGACACCATCGAACGGGCGGTCCGCGAGGCCGACCTGCTCGTCGGCGCCGTGCTGGTCCCGGGCGCCCGCGCGCCCCGGCTGGTCACCACCGACCTGATCAAGCAGATGCAGCCCGGCTCCGTCGTGGTCGACGTCGCCGTCGACCAGGGCGGCTGCGTCGAAACCTGCAAGCCCACCACCCACGACAACCCGACCTTCGAGATCAACGGCGTGATCCACTACTGCGTGGCGAACATGCCCGGCGCCGTCGCCCACACGTCGACCTTCGCCCTGACCAACGAAACCCTGCGCTTCGCCGCGGCGCTCGCCGACAAGGGCTTCGCGCGCGCGGTCTCCGAGGACGCGGCGCTGTACAAGGGCGTCAACACCTACGGCGGCCACGTGACCTACGGCCCCGTCGCCGAAGCCACCGGCCAGAAGTACCGGCCCCTCAAGGACCTGCTCTAGCGCCCGCGCCGGGCGCCGGGGGGTGCCGTGCCCGTCGTCCCACTGCTGCTGTTGGCCCTGCTCGCCGCCCTGCACCGCGGCGAGAACCTCGACCGCCGCGTGACCCTCGCGGCCGTCGGCGACCTCCAGCTCGGGGTCAACCTGCGGCGACCCGAGGAACTGCCCGGCGGCGACCCGTTCGCGCTGGCGCGCGAGGCGCTGGACGCCGACCTGACCGTCGGCAACCTCGAGGGACCGCTGCCGGCGCCCGCCGCGCGCGAGGCGCCGGGGGCGCACGGACCGCACCTGCGCCAGCCGCCGAACGCGGCGGCCCTGCTGCACGACGCCGGCTTCGACCTGGTCTCGCTGGCCAACAACCACCTGCTCGACTTCGGCGTTCCCTCGGTGCTGACGACCCTCGAGGCCCTCCGCCGGGCCGAGGTCGAACCGGTCGGCGCCTGGCCCGACCCCGCGGACCGCTTCCATCCGGTGATCCGCTCGGTCCGCGGCCTGAGCGTCGGCTTCCTGGCCTACACGATGTGGCTCAACGTCGCCGGCGGCCGCGAGACCGTCGGGCTCGGACACCTGCGGATCGACGACCCGGTCGCCGAGATCGCCGCCCTGCGACCCTACGTCGACGTCGTGGTGGTGCTCTTGCACTGGGAGCGCGATAACGACCACTTCACCTACGGCCTGACCCGCGAGCTGGCCCACGCGATGGTCGATGCCGGCGCCGACGTCGTGCTCGGCCACCACGCCCACGTGCTCAAGGGGCTGGAGTGGTACCGCGGGGCGCTGATCGCCTACTCCCTCGGCAACTTCGTCTTCGGTCCGGTCCGCGGACCGCAGGCCGAGAGCGCCGTGCTCCGGCTCGAGCTGGTT
>CAZMRP010000453.1:0-4919 GCA_964568275.1 uncultured Myxococcales bacterium | reverse complement strand
GCGGGAAGCGCTCGAGGCGCTCCCCGAGACCGCCGTGTTCTTCGACTCCGGCACCGGCCCCGGCCGCGGGGCCGAGGTCAACGTGACGGACCGCGCGGGGGTCCCAATCGCACACCTGGCCGAGCCCGAGGAGGGCGAGCTGACGCCCGAGGGGACGCTGGTGCTGGGACGCCGGCGCACCAACAACTACGGCGAGCTGTACGCCTGTCTGCTCGCGCTGCGGGCCGCGGGACGGCTGGGCGCCCGCCACGTCTACGGCGACTCGCGGCTGGTGCTCGACTACTGGTCCCAGGGGCACGTCTCGGCCGAGAAGCGGGCCTCCGATCCGGACCTGGCGGCGCTCGCCGCGCGGACCCGCGAGGCCCGGGCGGCGTTCGAGCGTTCCGGCGGGAAGCTGGCCCACGTCTCCGGCGGGCTCAATCCGGCCGACCTCGGCTTCCATCGCGACTGAGGCACGGCCGGCCCCGGCGGGTTTCCTCCCGACCGCCGTTCCTGCTAGGGTCCCTCCGGTCCCGCTCGGGACCAGGGAGGGAGACCCGATGGCCGATACGAAGTGCCCGAAGTGCGGAGTGGACAACCCGGCCGGCGCGGCCAGGTGCCGGGGCTGCGGCGGCGAGCTGCCGGCGGCGCCCGCGGCGCCGAAGCCGTCGCAGGAATCGATGTACGGCTTCGACATGGCCGGCAAGCCGCCGATCGCCTGGACCTGGGCCGGGCTCGGGGCCCTCGGCATCCTCGCCGCCCAGGTCCTGGTGGGCCTCACCATCACCCCGGCGCTCCAGCGCGCCTTCATGACCGGGAAGTACCCGAACCACGTGGCGTTCTGGGCCATCATCCTGGCGTTCAGCCTGGTGATCTACTTCGTGGCCGGCTTCGTCATCGGACGCTACTCGAAGGGCTACCTGGTGCGCGAGCCGGCGATCGCCGCGGTCGGCGCGTCGGCCGTCAACTGGGTGCTCGCCACGTTCGTGCTCCAGAGCGGCGGCGGCAACATCGTCATGACGCTGGTCGTGATGGCGATCTGCGCCGGCATCGGCTACCTCGGCGGCATGCTCGGCGAACAGGTCCAGCAGAAGGCCCGCGAGGCCCGCAAGGCCGCCGGCGGCCGCTGACCGCCTACTCGACGACCGGAGGCACGCAGACCTCGGCGGTGTTCGCCGGGGCGCCGCTGTCGCCGAGGAACCGATCCCGCTCGGCCTTCACCGTCCCGGGAATCGCCGCACACTGCTCGTTGACCGTCGCCGCCTTCGAGACGCACTCGCCGACGCCCGGGTTGTCGAGCTCGACGCAGAAGGTCGGCGCCGCACCCTCGTGGTCGGGACAGTAGCCGGCGCACGTCAGCGCGCAGAACCCGCGGATCCCGCCGTCCGCGTCGGGGAAGGTGTGGCAGTAGCCGTTGCGCGTCCCGTAGGCGTAGCCGCACTGCTCGTCCGAACTGCACGGCGTCCCGACCCACGGGGTCGACTCCACCGGCGGCGGCTCCTGCCCGTTGAGCCGCGGGAAGGCGTTGACGTCGCCCAGCGACACGATGCGGAAACCCTCCTCCTCGAGCCGCGTCAGCAGCTCGTCGAGGTGATGGACCGTGAAGCGGTGCACGTCGTGCATCAACAGCACGCCGCCGCCCATCGACCGCGCCTGCGACAGCGTGTAGCCGATGTAGTCGCGACGATACTCGGTCGGCACGTAGCGGAAGGTGCTGGGCGAGCAGTACCCCACGCCGCCCGTGGCGCTGGCGAAGCACCAGTCCGCCGTGTCGATGTGCCAGCCGACGTGCCGGTAGCCGTACTCGTTCACCACGTCGACCGTCGAGCAGTTGGCCGAGCCGTAGGGGAAGCGGAAGAACCACGGCTGGATCCCGACCTCCTCGAGCACCTGGCGGGTGCGGTTCACCTCCGAGCGGAACGTCGAGAGCGACACCGCCGTCGAGTTGACGTGCGTGCGGGTGTGGTTGCCGACGATGTGACCCTCGCGGACCATCCGCCGCAGCAGTTCGCGGTGCGCCTCGCTGCTCACCGCCGAACCGAGCACGAAGAAGGTCGCCTTGGCGTCGTGGCGTCGCAGGATGTCGAGCACCTCCGGCGTCGTCGACAGGTTCGGGCCGTCGTCGAAGGTCAGCGCGATCCGCTTGTCGAACGGTCCGCGGTCGGGGATCACGACCCCCGAGCACCGCGAGGTCGGTCCGCCCGCCTGCTGCTCCTCGTAGGCCGCGTTGAGGTCCTCCTCGAACGACAGCTCGTCCTCCGCCACCTCCTCGCCGCCCATGCACCCGGCCGCCGCCACCAGCACCACCAGCCACCCGAGCCGCGCCGTTCGTTTCGTCATCTTTCGCTCCGTGCCTTTCGTCGCCCCGAGGTCGACCCTGCCGATCGTGCCCACGCGACTGCAGGAGCCATGCCGACGAGTACGTGTCCCAGACGGGCGATCGGGTCCTGTAGTTACGATGCATTACGGGGACGGAGCCGGACGAGAAGAAGCTCCTTCGTCCGAGACCCGGGGTCTCGAAACCCCAGCCGTGGTGCCGCCATCCCCCGGCCGGCGGCGCTACTTCAGCGCTTCGTGCTTGGCCTTGTAGAAGTCGCGGTAGAACGAGATCGCGGCGAACGCGTCGGCGGGGATCGTCGGCCGGCCGTCCACGATCAGCGAAGCGACGCAGCGGCCGACGCCCGGGCCGAGCATGAACCCCTGGCCGCACATCCCGACCGCCAGGTACACGCCCCGCACCTCGCGCACGGCGTCGACGATGATCGCGCCGTCGGGGGTCATCGGGTACAGCCCGCGCCAGACGCGGCGCACGAGCAGATGCCGCAGGCGGGGGAGCAACGACACCAGCCGCCGGGCCACGATCGGCAGGAACTCCGAGGTCGCCTCGCGGTCCTCGCCGAGAAACAGCTCCTTCGGCGTGTAGCAGAAGATGATCTGCCCCTCGCGGTTCTGCCCGAAGTAGAAGTTCGCCGTCTTGCCCTCGGGGCCCGGTCGCAGGTCGACCACCAGCGGGTCGAGGAACGGCGCCACCGGTCCGGTGATCCCCGCCTCGTGCGAGTCCGGCGTCACCGGCAGCTCGAGCCCCAGCAGGGCGCCGACCTGCTTCGCGTGCGCCCCCGCCGCGACCAGCACCTTGTCGGTCGGATGGCGGCCCCGGGTCGTGACCACCGCCGTGACGCGATCCCCCTCCCGCTCGAACCCCGTCACCGACTCGTGGTAGCGGAACTCCGCCCCCTGGCGCCGCGCCGCCCGCTCGCAGGCCACGCCGAACTGCAACGGCGAGACCTGCCCGTCGCCGGGCGAGAACGTCCCGCCGCGCAGCCCCTCGGTCACGATCCCCGGCACCAGCCGCGAGATCTCGTCCGGGCCGACCCAGTCGATGTCGAGGCCGGCGCCCTTCTGGATCGGCAGGATCCCCCGGAGCGCCTTCTCGACTCCCTCGGTGAACACCGGGAAGCAGTAGCCGCCCCGCTTCCAGCCGATGTCGTCGCCGTAGACGTCCTCCCAGCTCGAGAAGATCCGGAGCGAGTCCTTGCACAGCAGGATCTTCGCCGGGTCGGAGAACGTGGCGCGCACGCCGCCGATCGCCGCCTTGTGCTGTCCCTGCCCCGCCGCCGACAGCTCGTCGAGCACCAGCACCTTGAGCCCGCGCTCGGCCAGGGACAGCGCCGACGGCAGTCCCGCCGAGCCGGCGCCGATCACCACCACGTCCCAGGCGCCGCTCATTTCGAGCCCTCCGCCCCGCCGTCCGGGTCGGCGACGTCGGCGAACACGCCCAGCGGCACCTCGCGATCCAGCGGCCGCCAGGTCCCGGGCGTCAGCTCGCCCAACTCGACCCCCTCCTCGCGGAAGATCCGCCGCACCAGCTCCAGGCAGCGTTTGCCGCCGCAGCCGCCCATCCCGAGCCGCACGGCCGCCTTGAGCTGGTTCAGGTCGCGCACGCCGGCGCGGACCGCCGCGACGACCTCGCTGCGCTTCGCCCGCTCGCAGAGGCAGATCACCGGATCGTCCTGCGCCGCCGGGTCGAACGCCGCGGCGCTCTCCGCGGGCGGCTGCTGGACGCGGAAGCCCGCGACGAGCAGCCGGTCGTCCCACGGCACCTCGAGCCGCACCAGCCGGCGGCGGTCCTGGTCGGCCCGCTCGCGCACGCCGACGATCTTCCCGGCGCCGATCGGCTCGCCCTCGAAACCGGTCGTCGTGACCGTGCCGGACTTCGGCAGCCGCTCGTCGCCGAACTCGAACGGCACCGTCACCACCGCCGTCTTCCGCCGCGGGTCGTGGTCCTCCTCGACCAGCACGATCGCCAGGCCGGGGCAGATCCCGACGCACCGCCCGCAACCAAGGCAGTCGCCGTCGAACACGGGCTGCGAGGTGATCGTCCCGTCGGGGATGGCGATCGACCCCACCGGACAGACCTGGGTGCACGGGTTGCACGGGATCTCCTGCACGCAGCGGATCAACGGGAAGACCGCGCGCCCCGCGGCCGCCGGCGGCGCGAACGTCGCATCCTTGCCCGGCTTGCTGCGCAGCACCGCGGCGGTCTGCGTCCACTTCTCGGGCGCCCGCACCGGCACGCCGAACGACTCGGCGATCCGCCGGCCGGCGATGCGTCCCGAGAAGATCGCCGCCGAGGCCTCGGCGATCTCCTCCGAGTCGCCGGCGGCCCAGGCCCGCATCCCGTACGACCGCGCCTTCCCCAGGATCTCGTCGACCGGCGACAACCCCACCGCCACCAGCAGCGTGTCGACCTCGTAGACCCGCTCCGTCCCCGGCACCGGCTGGAACCTCGCGTCGACCTGCGCGGTGACGATCCGCTCCAGCTCCTCGCGCCCCTCGGCCCGCAGCACGGTGTGCGAGGTCCAGACCGGCACGCCGAGGCGGCGGATCTTGTCCTCGTGCACCTTGTACCCGCCGCAGCGCGGCAGCGCCTCGACCAGCCC
>CAZMRP010000452.1:0-4934 GCA_964568275.1 uncultured Myxococcales bacterium | reverse complement strand
TGCCGCAGCGCGAGCAACTGGCCGGCGACGTGCGGCGGCTCTCGGGCGTGTCGCCTAACTCGAAGCTCTACGAGGCGGCGCGACGGGCGTTGGGGAAGGCCAAGGAGCGGCTGGTCGTGCGCGAGCTGGAGGCGGCCGAGGAGGCCTTGCGGGGCGGCCGCTGGGTCGACGCCCGGGCCTCGCTGGAGCGTCTGCAGAAGGACCTGGGCGATTCCTCCGAAACGACCCGTCAGCTGGCGATGAAGGCCAAGGAGCTGCAGGTCACCGGGACGCCGGGGGCGTGCGTGCCGGTGGGCCTGGCGCGGTTGCGCGACCAGGCGGCGCCCTCGCGGGCGGTGGGTCGGCCGCAGTTGGCGTGGACCGGCGAGGACTACCTGGTGGTGTGGAGCGACGGTCGGGCGGCGGCCGAGGGGAGCGCGGCGCAGCAGGTGTACCTGCAGCGGCTGGACGCCTCGGGCAAGCGGCTGATCGACGCGGATCGGGTGGTGTCGGCGCCGGGGGTGGATGCCGGGCGGCCGACGATCGAGTGTCTGGACAAGCAGTGCGGCGTGGCGTGGGACGAGTTCACGGGCCAGACGCGCCAGGTGCAGTTCCAGGCCTTCGACTTCCTGGGCAACCCGGTCGCCGACGCGGTGATCGTGGACACCGGCGTCTCGCCGTCGGCCTACCCGACCGTGGCGGCCTCGAAGGCCGACGGCCAGGTGGTCTACGCGGTCTCGTGGGTCGACCGCGAGGCGGTGGACGCGGCGGGGCAGGTGCAGCGCGAGGCGGCGTCGATCGTGTTCCTGGACCACGCGGGCCAGGTGCTGGACGGCCCGCGGTTCCTGCGCACGCCGCCGCCCGAGGCGGCGCCGGCGAAGGGGCGGCGGGCCCGTCCGGTGGTGCGGCCGCGGGTTCCGGTGACGCGCCTGCCGCACGTGGTGGGCATGGGCGTCGCCGGGTTCGCCGCGGCCTGGGAAGAGGAAGTCGACGGCATCGTCGGCGTGCGGTTGGCGGCCTTCGGTCCGCGGGGCGGCGAGCCGCGCTGGCTCCAGCGCGTGTCGGTGCCGGACAAGCCGTCGCGCGACGTGGAAGGGCGCGTGCCGTTCGTGACCTTCCTGTCCGACGCGCTCCGGCTGGCCGTCGTGTGGCTCGACCGTGCCCCGGCGCTCGACGGGCTGCACGTGACGGTCCTCGACATGAGCGGCAACGCGGTGAGCGACGCCGTGGCGGCGCGCGGGCCGTTCCGCTACCACGGGGCGCTGTTCGTGGGCGACGGGCTGGTCGTGACGCGCTGGACCCGCGGTCGCGCGGCCAAGCTCGGTCTGTCCTTCTGTCCGCGGGGCGTGTGTCCGGCGCCGCCGGACGGGGCCGAGACGCCGGGCGACTTCACGCTGATGGCGCTGGGCGGCCGCGTGGGCCTGGCGCCCGGGGCGGCCCAGGGGGAGTTCGCGGCGGTGTGGCGCGAGCGGCCCGGATTCACGGCCGTCGAGGGCGAGTCCGAGGAGATGCTGGCGGTGGGCGACGAGATCTTCTTCGTCCGGTTCCGTTGCGAGGCGTCCGTGGCGGCGGTGCCGGCCGACGGCGATGCCGGTCCCGGCGGCGACGCCGGTCCCGGCGGCGACGGTGGTCCCGGTGCCGACGGCGGTCCCGGCGGCGACGCCGGTCCCGCCGGACCCGACGCGTCCTGAGCAGCCGTCAACCGGCGCGCACCAGCTCGTAGCGACGGGTCCCCAGGCCGATGCGCTCGCCGTGGGCGAGTTGCAGCGTGCCGTCGAGTTTCGGGAACGACATCGCCTCGAGGGTGCGGCCGTTGCGGGTGCGGAGCAGGTCGCAGGCCGCCTGGTCGAGGGCCACGGGATCGGTGCCGGCGAGCACGCCGATGTCGGGGCACAGCGGCTTCTCGCGGCGGCCCATGCAGTCGCAGTTCTTGGTGACGTGGACGACGAAGGTCAGGCAGCCGAAGCGGCCGGCCATGCGGTGGGCCCAGCCGAGGGCGTACTCGGCCATCGCCTCCTGCAAGCGCCGTGACTCGGCCTTCCAGTCGAAGCGGATCGCGTCCTGGCGACACGAGGTGAGGCATTCGCCGCAGCCGGTGCAGCGGTCGGGGTCGATGGCCATCACGGGGGTCTTGCCGGTGCGGCGGGCGTCCGGGCCGATGGCGCCGCCGGCGCAGTTGGGCAGGCAGTCCTCGCAGCCGATGCAGTGGTCCGGATCGACGTGCGGGCGCAGCACGCTGTGCTGGCGCAGCTTGCCGCGGCGGCTGGCCAGGCCCATGCCGATGTTCTTGATCGCGGCGCCGAAGCCGGCGGCGAGGTGTCCGGTGGCGTGGCTGACGATCACGGCCGAGTTGGCGCGCAGGGCGTCGGCGGCGAGGGCCACCGAGCGGTGGTGCACGCCGTCGATCGGCACGTCGGTCTCATTGGCCCCGACGAGGCCGTCGGCGCAGAGGAACGGGGCGCCGACCGCCGCGGGGGTGAAGCCGTGCTCGTGGACCAGCGCGGTGTAGTCCAGCGCGTTGGAGCGGCGGCCGGTGTAGAGGGTCGTGGTGTCGGTGAGGAACGGCGTGCCGCCGGCGGCGCGCACGAGCTCCACGACCTCGCGGATCACCCGCGGCGGGACGAAGCCGCGCCCGCCCTGTTCGCCGAAGTGGCTCTTGACGGCGGTCAGGCCGCGCAGGCGCGCGCCCAGGTCCGCGGCCAGGAAGGCGCGGCGCGCGGCGTCCGCCAGTTCCTCTTCCCCCGCCCGTTCGCTCGTCTCCACCAAGTGTACGACGGCCGAGTTCCGCATGGACGGCATCCTACCATCGGCGCGGGCCTCTGCAGCGGGGTCCGGTGCGAATTCCGGCACGTCGGGCGCCGTCCGGAGCGGCTGCAGTCCCCGGTTGCCACCTTCGGGACGCTCGTCTAGACTTCGAACTCGCCGACGGAGGAGGAACTTGGCCGTGGACGACGACGTGTCCCTCGTGCCGCTGGGCGGGTTGGCCGTCGAGGAGGGGAGCGACGCCGGGGTGGTGCTGGCGATCGGCGAGCGACCGGTGACGGTCGGGCGCGAGACCGGCTGCGAGCTGCGGCTCACCGACACCTCGAGCTCCCGGCGGCACTTCCGCGTGCTGCCGGGGCCCGACGGCCGCCTGCAGCTCGAGGACCTGGGAAGCGCCAACGGCACCTACGTCAACGGCCAGCGGGTCAAGCAGGTCGTGCTGCAGCCCGACGACGTGATCGGCATCGGCCAGACGACCCTGCGCTTCCTGTCCGAGGCGCAGCTCGTGGGGGCGCTGCGCCAGCGCACGATGCGGGTCACCGAGCGCGACCCGCTGACGCAGACCTGTTCGCGGCGCCTGTTCGACATGCGGCTGCGCACCGAGGTGACGCTGAACGCGCGCTCGGGCGGCACCGTCTCGGTGGCGCTGCTCGAGGTGGACGCGCTGGCCGAGATCGTGCAGGCGCACGGCGAGCGGGGGCTCGAGCGGGTGTTGCAGGCGATGGGGCTGGGACTGGTGGGCTTCCTGCGCGAGAACGACCTGCTGGCGCGGTTCGACGACACGGCCTTCGCCGCGCTGATCGTCGACCCGAGTCCCAACACCGCCTACCTGATCGGCGAGCGGATGTGCGCGGGGGTCGAGGGACTGCGGGTCGACGTGGCCGGGCAGCCGGTGCCGCTGACGGCGAGCGTCGGACTGGTGAGCGACAAGGGGCGTCGCGAGCTGACGATCGAGGCGCTGCTGGAGCGGGCGAGCGGCGAGCTGGACCGCGCGCGGGACGCCGGCGGGAACTGCGTCAGCCGCTGGGTGCACCCCGCGATCCGCGAGCCGGTGCCGGCGGTCTCCTCGGATCTGCGCGGTACGGTGGTCGGCGTCGACCGCCGCAACAAGTAGCCCGCGCGACGGCATCCCCGGTGGCAACCCGACAGCGAAGGGAAGGCGGGCGGACCTCCAGGGCGACGGCCGGGCCGCCGTGCATTCCGCTGGCCGCCGTCGCGCGCGAGCATGCGGCGCTGCGTCCGGAGATCGACGCCGCGGTTCGCGCCGTCTTCGCCTCCGGTCGCGTCGTCCGCGGTCCGGCGATCGCGGGCTTCGAGCGGGCCTGGGCGCGGTTCCTCGGCGTCGAGCACGTCGTCCTGGTGCACTCCGGCACGACCGCGCTGGCGGCGGCGCTGGCGGGGGCGGGGGTCGAGCGCGGCGACGAGGTGATCGTGCCGGCGTTCACCTTCGCGGCCACCGCGGAAGCCGTGCTGGCGCTCGGGGCGGTCCCCGTCGTCGTCGACGTCGCGCCCGACACGTTGCTGCTCGACACGGTCGCGGCGCTGCGGGCGGTGGGCCGGCGCACCCGGGCGGTGGTGCCGGTGCACCTGTTCGGGCAGGTCGACCCGCGGCTGCCGCGACTGGCCCGCGAGCTGCGGCGTCGCGGCGTCGTGCTGGTCGAGGACGCCTGCCAGGCCCACGGGGCGGCGGCGCCGGGCGCGCGGCCCGGCCGGCTGGGAGCGGCCGCCGCGTTCAGCTTCTACCCGACGAAGAACCTGGCGGCCTGCGGCGAGGCCGGGGCGGTGGCGACGACCGACGCGCGGCTCGCCGCGCGGGTACGGGCGTGGCGCAACCACGGGGTCGACGAGGGTGCCCCGCATCCAGGCGTCGGTCTCAACCTGTGGCCGGGCGAGCTCGAGGCGGCGGTGCTGCGCGTGAAACTCCCGTACCTGCGGCGCTGGAACGCCGTGCGCCGGGCGACGGCGCGGTCGTACGATCGGGCGCTGGCCGCCAACCCGGAGCTGCGGCCCGTGGCGAACGTCGCCGGCCGGGGGCACGTCCACCACCAGTACGTGGTACGGGCGGCCGACCGCGAGGGGTGGCGGGCGCGGTTGGCGGCGGCGGGGATCGAGACGGCCGTGCACTACCCGGAGGCGCTGCCCGACCGGCCGGCGACGAGTAGTCCGGCCGTCAACGGCGACAGCTCCAGCAC
>CAZMRP010000451.1:0-4963 GCA_964568275.1 uncultured Myxococcales bacterium | reverse complement strand
TGTACGGGGCGGCGGCGTTCGGCGGCGGCGCGGTCGCGGCGCTGGCCGACGCGGTCGGCGCGCCGGGCTACACGGCGCGACTGGAGGTCGACGTGCCGGCGGGCGGCGAGTACCTGCTGCTGGTGCACGACCTCGAGCTGCGGGCGAGCGGACCGTACGCGTTGTCGGCGACCTGCCTGTCCGGCTGCGGCGGGTCGGCCACGCGGTTCCCGCTGGTGCTGGTCCACGGCTTCGGCGGCTGGGACACGATCCTGGGAGGGCTCGAGTACTACTACGGCGTGGAGGACGAGCTGGCCGGGCGGGGCTACGACGTGCACACCACGACGACCGACGCGGTCAACGACACGCCGACGCGGGCGCGGCAGCTGGCGACGCAGGTCGACGAGATCCTCGCGGCGACCGGCGCGCGCAAGTTGAACCTCGTCGCGCACAGCCAGGGCGGCCTGGACGGCCGCTACCTGATCGGCACGCTGGGCTACGGCGACCGGGTCGGGGCGCTGGTGATGGTGTCGACCCCGAACCGCGGCACGCTGGTGGCGGACGCGCTGGTGGGCGACCTGCCGGTGAGCGCGACGCTGCTGGCGGCGCTGTTCGACGCCTGGGGCGCGATCCTCGGAGGCAGCGAGGCCGACACCCGGGCGGCGTTCGAGCAGATCACGACGACGCGGATCGAGGAGGAGTTCAACCCGGCGCACCCGGACGACCCGCGCGTGGCGTACTGGTCGTTCGCCGGCCGGACCTGCGGAACGCTGGACTTCGCGTGCCAGGCCGGCAACTCGGGCGAGGCGGTCGACCTGCTGCTGGTGGTGAGCTACGAGTTCCTGGCGGGGGACGAGCCGGGACACGGGCCGAACGACGGCCTGGTGCCGGTGGCGTCGGCCGAGTGGGGGAGCTTCTTCGGCACGATCCCCGCCGACCACTGGGACGAGATCGGGCAACTGGCCGACTCGGGTCCGGGCGGCCCGTTCGACCACCTGGCGTTCTACGTCGACGTCGCGGAGCGTTTGCACGCCGCGGGGCTCTGAGGTAGGGATCACGGACACGATGGCGTGGTGTTTCCATCCGAATCGACGCCCGAACGCTGCGGCGGGGCCGACGGCGGCGCTGCTGCTGGCGAGCCTGGTCGCCGGGGGCTGCTCCGCGCTCACCGACTTCTCGCCGCTCGACCGGCCCGACGGCGAGACCCCCCCGGACACGACGCCCACGGACGACGCCGGCGCCGAGGTCGACGACGCCGGCGGCGGCGAGGCGTCGATGCACTGCCACGACGGGCCGAACCCGTGCCCGGCGGGCACGCTGCTGGTGCCGTGCGGACCGGCGGTGATCGGCAGCGACCCCGCGGAGGGCGACACCGACGAGGAGCCGGAGCACACGGTGGACGTGTCGGCGTTCTGCATCGACGCGGCCGAGGTGACGAACCTCAACTACGCGGCATGCGTGACGGCCGGCGGCTGCGACGCGCCCGGCGCGACCAGCTCCGCCACGCGGTCGAGCTACTACGGCAACCCGACCTACGACAGCTTCGCCGTGGTCAACGTCACCTGGTTCCAGGCCGACGCGTACTGCACGTGGGTCGGCAAGCGGCTGCCGACCGAGGCGGAGTGGGAGAAGGCGGCGCGGGGAGGATGCGAGATCCAGGCTCCGGTCGGCTGCGGGCCCGAGGACGAGCGGACCTATCCGTGGGGCGAGGCGGAACCGGTGTGCGAGCGCGCGAACTTCGTCGGCTGCATCGCCGACGTCGACCGCGTGCAGGCGCGTCCGACGGGCGCCAGCCCCTACGGCGTACAGGACATGACCGGCAACGTGCAGGAGTGGGTCTCCGACTGGTACCTCGGCACGTCCTACGACACCTGTCGCTTCGGCACCTGCGTCGACCCGACCGGTCCGGGGCTGGGCAGCGAGAAGGTGTTCCGCGGCGGCCACTGGGAGTCGGTGCCGGGCTACCTGCGGGCGGCCAACCGCTTCCGCCAGCTGCCGGGCTTCTACGACTACCACACCGGCTTCCGCTGCGTCGCGCCGATCCGGCCGTGACCTGCCGGCGCACGCGAGGTGCGGCGGGCCGAGGGGAGCGAGGATGAGACTGGGGGCCACCTGTCGCGTGCTGCTGCCGGCGATGCTCGTCGTCGGTTGCGCGGAATCGACGGCCCCGACCCACGACGCCTTCGACGCGCTCGAGATCCCCGACCTGCCGGAGGCGGAGGACGCCGCGGAGGCGGAGGACGAGGTCTCCGGCTGCCGGCCGGGGCAGTACGACTGCGACGGGACGTGCGTCGACCTGACCAGCGATCCGGAGCACTGCGGGCGCTGCGAGCGGGCCTGCGCACCGGGCGAGGTATGCAACGAGGGTGCCTGCGCCTCCACCTGCGCCGACGGCCTGACCAACTGCGACGGGGCGTGCGTCGACCTGACCGGCGATCCGGAGCACTGCGGCGACTGCACGACGGCCTGCGCCCGCAACGAGGAGTGCCGGGCCGGCGACTGCGCGTGCGTACCGGACTGCACCGGACGCGAGTGCGGCGACGACGGTTGCGGCGGCGACTGCGGCACCTGCGGCCCCGGCACCACGTGCAGCACCGCCGGGCGCTGCGTGTGCGTGCCGGACTGCGCCGGACGCGCGTGCGGCGACGACGGCTGCGGCGGCGACTGCGGGGTGTGCGGCGAGGGCTTCGCCTGTCTGCCGGACGGCAGCTGTTCGTGCAGCGGCACGCCGTGCGGCGCCGCGTGCTGCGGAGCCGCGGAGGTCTGCCTCTCGGGCGACTGCTGCGACGCCACGTGGCGGGTCGAGACGCCCGCCGCGCTGCGGGCCCTGGCGCGTGACGTCGACGGCACGCTGTACGTGGCGGGCGCGGACGGCGCCCAGGCCTACGTCGCGGCCTACGACGCCTGCGGCGTCCGCCGGCTGGAGCAGCGCTTCACCGCACCGGCCGCGGCCACCGGCAACCTGCTCACGGCCCTCGCGTTGGGGAACGCCGACGTCTACGTCGCCGGCCAGGCGCTGCTCGCCGGCGACGACCCCGGCAACGGTCTGTGGGCGCGGCTGCCGAAGACGACGCTGACGCCCGCCTGGTCGGTCGGCCTGTGGGGCGGCGACGACCTCGACGAGATCTGGTCGGTGGGCGTGACGGCCGCGGGGAACGCCTGGATGTTCGGCACGACCCGGACCGACGCCCCGCCGATGATCGCCTGGGTCGTGCGCGGCTACGCCGACACCGGGCGGGCCTGCGGGTTCGCGACGTTCGGGGGCGAGACCGGCACGGTGGGACGAGGCCTCGTGCTGTCCGGGGGTCGCGTCTACCTGGGCGGCCAGCGGGCCGGCCAGGGGATGGTGACCAGCTTCGCGGACGACGAGTGCGGCTTCGTCGCCGGTCCGTGCCCGTGCACGCCGTCCGGCACGACGACGACCGTGCAGGTCGTCGGGTCGCTCTCGACCGAGGTCCGGGCGCTGGTGGACGTCGCGGGCAGCCTGTACCTCGCCGGTTTCTCGGACGTGGGCGGCGACCTCGGCGCGATGGTGGCCCGGCTGGCCGGGACGACGGTGACCTTCGCGCCGCGCTGGAACCCGACGGCCCAGATCGACGCGTTCACCGAGCTGGCGGCGGATTCGAGCGGAAGTGCGCTGTACGCCGTCGGCACCCGGGACTGGTCGGGCACGGGCGACGCCGCCCAGGCGGTGCTGGCGCGCTACGGCGTGGCGGGGTTGACGGCGGAGTGGCAGACGACGCCGACCGGTGCCTGGGCCTGCTGGGACGTGGCGGTCGACGCCGGCGGCGGGATCGTCGTGGCCTGTTCCCGGACGGGCTCCGGATCGCTCCTGGCCCGCTGCCTCCCCTCGGGCGTCTGCCCGTAGGCCCCGGAGCGTCCCCGGCGACGACGGACGCCCGGAAACCTTGCCGAATCGGCGGGGCACGGAACCGTTGCCCGGAAGACGGCTCTTCGGGTATGCTGCGAGTCGCGGATTTGTCGTGATGATTCGCGAGGGAACCATCCTCGACGGTCGGTACAAGCTGCTCCAAGCCATCGGCGCGGGCGGCATGGGGTCGGTCTGGCTTGCCGAAAAGCTGGCTACCTACGAGAAATTCGCGATCAAGTTCATCCACCAGCACGCGCTGGGCGACGAGTCGTACTACGCCCGATTCACGCGCGAGGTCCAGGTCCTCCGGGGCCTCCGCCATCCGAACATCGTGGACGTCTTCGACTGGAGCATCCCCGAGCCCGGCAAGCGGCCGCAGGCGTACGTGGTGATGGAGTTGCTGGAGGGGGTGACGCTGCAGGACGTCGTCCGGCAGCACCGGCGGCTTCCGGTGGCGTTCATGAACCGCGTGATGCTGCAGGTCCTGGACGGCATCTCGGCGGTCCACGAGATGGGCATCATCCACCGGGACATGAGCCCGGCGAACATCTACCTCGTCGGCCAACCCAACGCCTTCCCCCGCGTGAAGATCCTCGACTTCGGCCTGGCCAAGGGGATCGGCGGCTCCCACGCCGACAGCTCCGTCACCCAGCCCGGCTCGGTCCTCGGCCGCGCCGCCTACGCCGCCCCGGAGATTTTCACCGAGCAGGACCTCGACGTGCGGGCCGACATCTTCGCCTGCGGCATGATCTTCTACCGTTCCGTGACCGGCCGCTTCCCGTACAAGGAAACCAAGGTCGACCTGATGTGGGCGGAGCGTTACGCCGAGCGGAACCAGGCTGCGGACTACCCGTCGCCCTCGCGGTTCGTCTCGGACGTGCCGCAGCCGATCGAGCGCATCATCATGCGGGCGCTGCGCAAGCGTCCGGCCGGGCGCTACAGCACCGCGATGGAGATGCAGCAGGAGTTGCTGCGGGCCGACGCCATGCTGGCGCCCGCGCAGCGCGAGGCCGCCGGCCGGTTCCTGGCGACGATGCGCGACCCCGAGAGCGCGACCTCTGCGGACGGCGGCACGCCCTCGAGCGTGAATGCCGACACGGCATGCAGCGACTC
>CAZMRP010000450.1:0-5007 GCA_964568275.1 uncultured Myxococcales bacterium | reverse complement strand
ATTCACAAAATCGGCATAGGCCTTGCCCCGCTGCCGCTCGACCGCTCCGTGCTCCACGCGCTCGGCCCGGCCGCGCTGCCGGCCACCACCGAGTCGCTGGTGTGGGAGCCCGGCGCGCCCGCGCCGGCGGCGGACGTGGAGCGGGTCCTGGCGGCGTTCGAGGCGCAGGCGGCGGCGGTCGTCGAGGACGAGCGGCTCGGCGTGGTGGTGGCGCTGGCGCAGGCCCTGGAGCCGCGGGTCGAGGAGCTGACGGCGAGCCGGGACGAAAACCGCCGGTTGCTGGCCGAGCTCGAGGTTGCGAACGCCGACGGAGCGGAGGAGCGGCGCCGGGCCGTGCGCGAGGCGTTGCAGGCGAGCGCCCGGCGGAGCGTGGCGGCCGAACGGTCGCTGTGGCTCGGCTGGTATCGGCTCGAGTTGCTGATCGGCGCGGCGGGAACGCGGGGCCAGGCCCAGTGGGCGTTGCACGCGGCGCGGGGGATGGAGCGGTGGCGCGGTCGGGTCGAGGAGCTGCTGCGGCGCGGCGCGCCGATGGAACCGGGCGGAACCATGGCATTCGGCGGCACGGAGCGTCCTTGACACCCGGAACCGGTCGCTGCTAGTTTGCCCGGCATGAGGCTGGACACCATGCGGAGCATCTGCGGGTCGGCGTGCGGGTTCGCGGTGCTGTTGCTGCTGGCCGGGACGTCGCCCGCCGCGGCGCAGTCGACCGGGGAGGAGCGCGAGGAAGCGGCGAGCGAGCGGGCGACGCAGCCGGCCGCGGCCGAGCGGGCGGTGTGGGATTTCGTCCACTTCGCGTCGCCCACGGAACTGGTCGACGTGCTCGACGCAGCCGACGGGGACGACCCGTTCGACCTCAGCCTGTCGGTGGCCTACCAGCGCACGCTGCGGCGTTCGAAGATCGTGCGCGAGTGTCGCAACCCGCTGATCTGCTCGCGGGACGACGGGGCCGGCACCGACTTCGTGGACTACACCGACATCGCGCGCTACACGCAGATCTCGCACATGCTCGACCTGCTGCTGACGGTCGGGTTGTACCACGACCTGCACTTCTACACGCGCTGGCCGCTGATCCTGTCCGACACGCGGGACCTGGACTACGAGTCGGGAACGAACCGCACGCAGGTGGACTCGATCCTGGGCGGGCTGTTCGACCTGCCGTTCAGCGCGCCGGAGCGCTCCGGCATCGACTGGTTCGCGGTGGGCTTCTCCTGGGCGCCGTTCAACCAGGAGCGGGATCCGACCGAGCCGACGTGGGTGCTCAACGTCGAGGGCCGCTTCGGCATCGGCCCGACGCTGGTGGCGGCGGAGTCGGGCGGCGACGGCGGGATGAGCAAGGGGGTGAACGAGATCCGGGCGGGGATGGCGCTCTCGCGCCGGTTCCGCTGGGTCGAGCCGTTCGCCGGGTTGTTCGCCAAGGTCGGGATCCCGAAGTACGACACCTTCCACCATTTCGACGCCCCGCTGGAGGGGCAGATCAACACGATGCCGCCGGTGGAGGGGACGCTGCTGTTCGGTCTCGACGTGATCCCGTGGGAGAACCTGGAGCGGTTCCAGAAGTTCTCCATCGGGCTCGAGATCTCGGGGACGTTCCACAGCGAGGGGCGCGACTACAGCGAGCTGTTCGACGCGTTGGGGACGTCCTCCGACGCGCGGTTGACCTACGACGGCGGCACCGGTCCGGGCTGCGAGTCGCCGGACAACCCGGCGACGCCGTGCTGGAACGACCAGTACGGTCGGGACAGGCTGTACGGCTGGAGCGGGATGACCGACACGGAGAACTACGGCACCTTCGCCGGGCGGCTGACCTTCATGGTGCAGGCGGCGAAGTACGTGAAGTTCGCCGCGGGCATCGGCTTCGCCCACGACCAGGAGCACTACATCACGTTCACCGACGAGTGCAATTCGGAGCCCGACGGCGGGTGCGGGATCGGGCAGCCGCAGTACAACCCGATGACGCGCGAGGTGATCGACGCGCCGGGCAACCGCTTCCGCGTCCAGGAGACGACGATCTTCGACGTGTTCGCCAGCGTGACCGCGATGTTCTGACCGCGGTCCGCGGGTCCCGGTCACCGTTCTCGGGGGTGGCGTGCCGCTCGGCACGACCGCAGCGAGGTCACAGATGGCGGAGAAGATGAAGGCGGTACGGAAGCTCGAGCCGCGCGAGGGGGCTTCCTGGCAGGAGGTGCCGATCCCGAAGCCGGCGCCGGACTGGGTGCTGGTGAAGGTCCGCGCGACCTCGATCTGCGGCACCGACGTCCACATCTGGAAGTGGGACCCCTGGGCCCAGGGCCGCATCGGGGAGAAGCGGCTGCCGCAGACGCTGGGGCACGAGGTGGCGGGCGAGGTGGTGGAGGTCGGGGCGCACGTCAAGCGGATCAAGGTCGGCGATTCGATCTCGGCCGAGACCCACATCTACGACCCCGCCGACCTCACGGCGCTGCTCGGCAGCTTCCACGTCGGCGAGCACATGAAGATCCTGGGCGTCGACTGCGACGGCGCTTTTGGCGAGTACTTCGCGGTGCCCGAGTCGGTGGCGTGGGTCAACGACCAGAGCATCCCGCCGGAGCTGGCGACGATCCAGGAGCCGCTGGGCAACGCCTGCTACGCGGTGATGGGCGAGGACGCCGACATCGCGGGCAAGACGATGGTCATCACGGGCGACGGCCCGATCTCGCTGTTCGCCGTGGCCGTGGCCCGCACCTGCGGCGTGGCCAAGATCATCCTGATCGGCAAGTACGACTTCAACATGGAGCTCGGGAAGAAGCTCGGCGCCGACCACCTGCTGTACACCAACAAGTCGACGGCCGACGAGCGCTACCAGTTCGTGCGGGACCACACCGGCGGCAACGGCGTCGACATCGCGCTGGAGATGGTCGGCTCGCAGGACTCGATCGTCGATTGCTTCCGCATGGTGCGCAAGGCCGGTCGGATCAGCGCGTTCGGCATCGCGCCGCAGTCGCCGCTCCCGGTGGACTACAACGCGGGCATCGTGTTCAAGGGGTGCCAGATCCACGGCATCAACGGCCGCCGGATGTTCGACACCTGGTACCGCAACCGCAACCTGCTGGCGGCGGGGCGGCTCGACGTCTCCCCGGTGATCACGCATCTGTTCGCGCTGGAGGACTTCGCCAAGGGGTTCGAGGCGATGACGACGCGGCCGCGGGCGTCGGCCAAGGTCGTGTTGTTCCCGGACCCGGCGGAGCTGGCGGCGGCCCGCAAGCGCCTGGGGGTGAAGTAGCGGCTGGACCCGCGGCGCCCGCGGGGCGCCCGTTTCCCGGGTCCGCCGCGGAGCGCGGCCGGACCGGCCGGGGGATCAGGAGAACGAGATGTACGGCAAGATCAAGGATTGGTTGCAGAGCGAGCTGAAGAGCATCCGGGAGCAGGGGCTGTACAAGTCCGAGCGGGTGATCATGACGCCCCAGGCTGCGGACATCAAGGTCAAGACCGGCGAGGAGGTGATCAACTTCTGCGCCAACAACTACCTCGGGCTGTCCTCGCACCCCAAGGTCGTGAAGGCCGCCCACGAGGGTCTGGACAAGTGGGGCTACGGGATGAGCTCGGTGCGCTTCATCTGCGGCACCCAGGACATCCACAAGCAGCTCGAGCAGAAGGTCGCCCAGTTCCTCGGCACCGAGGACACGATCCTCTACTCCTCCGCCTTCGACGCCAACGGCGGCGTGTTCGAGCCGCTGCTCGACAAGGACTGCGCGATCATCACCGACCAGCTCAACCACGCGTCGATCATCGACGGCATCCGGCTGTGCAAGGCGACCCGCTACATCTACAACCACGCCGACATGAACGACCTGGAGGACAAGCTCAAGCAGACCCAGGGCGCCAAGTACCGCCTGATCTCCTCCGACGGCGCGTTCTCCATGGACGGCGACATCGCCAAGCTCGACCAGATCGTGGCGTTGGCCGAGAAGTACGACGCGCTGGTCCAGGTCGACGACGCCCACGCCACGGGCTTCCTCGGCAAGACCGGCCGCGGCAGCCACGAGCACAACGGCGTGATGGGCAAGATCGACATCATCACCGGCACGTTCGGCAAGGCCCTCGGCGGCGCCTCCGGCGGCTTCACCTCGGGCCGCAAGGAGATCATCGAGCTGCTCCGGCAGCGCTCGCGCCCGTACCTGTTCTCCAACACCGTCTCCTCCGCGGTGGTCTACGCCACGATCGCGGTGTTCGACCTGCTGTCGGAGACGACGGAGCTGCGCGACAAGCTGGAGTGGAACACCAGGTACTTCCGCGAGAACATGACCAAGGCCGGCTTCGAGATCAAGCCGGGCGTGCACCCGATCGTCGCGATCATGCTCTACGACGCGCCGCTGGCGCAGAAGTTCGCCGACGCGCTGCTCCAGGAGGGGATCTACGTGATCGGCTTCTTCTACCCGGTGGTTCCGAAGGGCCAGGCGCGCATCCGCGTCCAGCTCTCCGCGGGCCACGAGCAGCGGCACCTCGACCGCGCCATCACCGCCTTCACCAAGGTCGGCAAGCAGCTCGGGGTGCTCAAGTAGCGCCCGCACGACACGGACCGCCGCCATGCCCGCACGCCCCTCCAACAGCAGTCCCGACCCCGCCGCCCTCGCCGCCCTCCAGGCCGAGACCGAGCGGGCGCTGCGGGAGCGGCTGGAGCAGCTCCGCGGACTGGCGGCGGCGCTCACCCTGGAGGCGCCCGCCGAGTCGTTCTCCGCGGTGCTCGACGGTCTCGGCGGGCTCCGCGACCGCTTCGGGCACGACCAGCGGATGGGCCGCCTCTCGCGCGGGGCGGGTCGCGCGCTCCAGCGCGAGCTCGACGAGTTGGGGCGCTCGGTCCAGGAGCGCCGGCGCGAGCGCGGACGGCAGCGCGAGCTGCAGCGCGAGGCCGGAGCGGCGCACGCGATGGCGCTCCCCGGGGCGGTGCAGGAGTTCGCGGCGGCGGTCGAGGCCTACGACCCGCTGGCCCGCGGTCGCGAGAAGGCCGACGCCGTCCAGCTCGCCCGGCGACGCGTGCTGGAGCTGCTGGAG
>CAZMRP010000449.1:0-5013 GCA_964568275.1 uncultured Myxococcales bacterium | reverse complement strand
ACCATCTCCGTGGTGTACGAGTTGAACTGCGCCGGGTTGTTGAGGGTGATCCAGGCCGAGTGCAGCCCGGCGACCGGCTTGCCCGACGGATCCCTGATCGGTCGCAGCTCGAACATCGTGCACGGCGGCTCCTTGCCGTAGTGCTCCTCGCTCCACAGGTGGTGGTCCTTCTTCCCGTCTTCCCTCGGCAGCCAGTCGAGCGACATCGGTCCCTCCTTCCTCGTGCGGCGCGCGGCGCTCCGCGAGCCCCGCGCTCGCGGATCCGTCGTGGTACCCGGACGCGCGCAAGGTACCAGGGCGCCCGAGGGGGCTGTCAACAGGAACGGGATCCCCCGGGTCCGGACTCAGGGCGGTCCGACGTCGCGGCGCATCACGGCTCCCCCTTCGCACGCGAGGGAGGCGGCGGTCCCGTCGACCGCCAGCGCCTGCGGCACGCACGCCGCCGGCACCCCCGCCACGTCGACCCATTCCTCGCCGACCCGCCGCCGCACCCGGAACACGGGCCGCGCACGGTGGTCCCCGTTCGCCCGGCTCTCGGTCAACGCCCACAGGCTCGCCACCGAGCCGGCGTAGTCGCGGATTCCCCACGCCGGCAGTGCCGGATGGTCGTGGATCCCGCCGGCCGAGGCGAGCGTCGTCGTGATGTGCTGGGTCTCCACCACCAGCCCGTCCGGAAGCTGGAACACCGCGCGCTCGTCCACCGCCACCACGTCGCCGCAGGGTTCCAGCGCGGTCGCGGTCGCGCAGACCAGGGGCCGCCGGGGGTCCAGCAGCCGTACCGCGCCGTCCGCGCCGGCGAACACGCCGAACGCATGGCTCACCCCTTCCGGCGGGATCGTCCCCAGGTGTCCCAGTTCGCGCCAGTCCTCCGGCGTGCCGCGCAGCACGCGGCCGCCGTTGAGCAGCAGTACGACCTCGCCCGCTCCGGCCCGGGCCGCGCCGAGGGGCTCGGCGTCGAGCAAGAAGCCGCGGCCCGTGAGGCCGTCGACCCGCAGCCCGCGCGCCTGGCCCGTCGTCACCAGCACCGCGACACCGCCGCCCACCGCCGCGGCGTGCACGTGGTGCGGGCCCCAGGCTCCGGGGCGCGCGGCCTCCGTCAGCCACTGCCGCCCTTCGGTGTCGAGATCCACCGTCGCCCCGCGCTCGTCCTCGAGGCGCACCAGCCGGTCGGCCAGCAGCAGCAGCAACGCGCCGTCGGCCAGCGGCAGCAGCTCGAGGACCTGCGGATACGGCTCGTCGACCAGCGCCGCGGCCCCACAGCCGTGGGGTGAACAGCGAATCGACGCCAGCTGCCCCTCGCGTCCCACGACCAGGGGCGGTTCGGTGGCCAGCACGGCCAGCGGCTCGCGCGGCAGGCGGTCTCCGTGCACCGGGACCCAACCGGCGGGCTTCGACTGCTCGAACCAGCCGCCGACGCCGTTCGCGAGCCGGCGCTCCACCAGCTCACGCCGCGCCACCGGGCAGACGGCGGCTGCACCGCCGGGTCCCAGGGCGACGACGCGTCCGTCGGCGGCGGAGCCCACGAGCACGGGGTCGAACCACTCGGGCGGCGTCCGGCAGGCGGGCGGCGAGGGCGCCGTCGGTTCGCCGTCCGGCCAGGCCCCCGCCGGTTCGGCAGGCTCGAACGTCCGGCCGTCTTCCGACCGCAGCGTCTGCCGGTGCGGGCCGTCGACGCTCGCGTCGCGGGTCCGCGCCCAGAGCAGGCCCTCCGCGGCGGCCACTTCCAGCGCCCGAGCCGCGCCGAGCTCCACCGGCTGCCAGCGTCCTTCGGCGGCGCGATACAACGTGCCGCCGCCGACCGCCACGACCCGCGCGAGGTCCAGGCCCGCGGCATCCTCGAGCCGCGGACCGCGCACCGGCTCCCAGAGCAGGCTCCAACCGTCTCCGCCGTCCCCGCTCCCTCCGGCAGCGGCCGTCGGCGTCTCGGCCGCCGCGGCGTCGGCGGAGGACGCGACCGTGTGGACGGTCGGCTCGGAACCGCGAGCGTCGCCCGGTCGCACCTGCGGACGGTCGCACGCCAGGAGGGTCAGGCAGGCCGCGAGCCACGGCCGGGCGGTCGCAGAACGGAATCCGACGAGCTCACCGTGGTCCACGCGCTCTCCCCGTCCGGCGGCCCACGCACGAAGCACCGGTTCGATGCGGGGGTGCGGTCTTCCTTGGCGGCGCGGCGGCTCCGGGCAGGGCGGGGTCCGGCGAACCCAGCGCCCACCGGTCCCTGCTCGACCGGCCGGTCACCCGCGCACGAAGTGCGGCAGCTCGGCGGGCAGTTCGAGCGACAGCTCCACCAGCCCCCGCACCTCGCCGTCGACGCGCCACGGCGCCTGGTAGATCAGCTTCTTCCGCCCCTGCTTCTCGATCGTGTAGGCGTTCACGCGGCCCGTGCGCAGCAGTTCGACGAGCTTCGTGCGGGCCGGCTCCGGGTGGCAGTCGAGGACGTTGCGGCCCACGAGGTCGGCGCCGCCGTCGGCGGCGAACACGCGCGCGGCCGCCTCGTTCATCGCGAGGATCCGACCCGCGGCGTCGCAGACGGTGATCGAGGCGGAGAACTCCCGGATCCAGTCGGTGGCGTCCATCGCCGCCCGCCGCCTCAGAGCCCGCCGCGAACGCAGCGGACGGGGTGGTGGTCGCTCGGACAGGCGCAGCAGGCCTGCCCGCCGTCGGTCATGCGGTCGCCGCGTCCGGAGCAATCGACGGCGGCGCAGGGGTTCGACGTTTCGCCGTCGCACGCGGGCACCAGGAGCGCTCCCAACGTCGACAGCAGGGCGAACGGGATGCGGACACGACTCATGGTTCCCTCCAGCAGGCGCCCCCCGACGATCGTTCATTGTAGCGGAGCCGCGCGGCGACGCCCAGGGCCGACGTGGCGTCGTCGGCACGGGCAAGGTATTCTACGGCCGTCGCGACGCGAACCGCGGCAAGGAGGGAGCGCGAGATGAACCGCAGCGACTCGAAGCTCGGCCGGCTCGCCGCCCTGTCTGCCGCGGCGCTCGTCGCCGCCGGGTACGACAGCTGCGTGCCGCGGGGGGATTGAGGGGCCCCGGGTCGGGCCCGGGGCGCCGGCCGGCGGCGCGAGGCGGCGGAAACGGGGAGTCGGGATGCGGTTCACTTTCCGGTTCACGCTGATCGCCGCGCTGACCGTGCTGCTCACCGGCACGGTGGCGGTCCTCGGTGCCGTCTCCTACGTCAACGGCCGGGCCAACGCCGAGGAGCTGTCGCACCGCGTGTTGGAGCAGACCGCGCGGCGGATCGACGTCTGGATCGACGGCCTGCTGTCGACCGCGCGGACCCAGAACGAGTTGAACCGCCGATTGCTGCTGGCGGGGATCTGGCCCCTCGACGACTTCACGTCGCTCGGATCGTACTGGGTCGACGTGATGCGGACGCACGAGGCGCTGAGCTTCCTGTCGGTGGGGCTCGAGGGCTCGGGGGACATGCTCGCCGTGGAGCGCCGGCCGGACGGCCGGCTGTCGCTGCGGGAGCTGCGTCGGCAGGGCGTCGGCGGGGCGTTGGCCCTGGCGGATTTCTGGCCCGAGGACCACGCGCGGCGCGCGCCCTTCGCGACGAAGCCGGACCACGCGGCGGGCGACCCGACGCGGCGGGGCTGGTACCTCGAGGCCTCCGCCGCGGGCCGGTCGATCTGGACCGAGACGTACACGTTCCTCGGCGAAGGGGGGCTGGAGTCGATCACCGGCGTGACCCACGCGACGCCGGTGTTGCGGCAGGACGGCTCGCGGCTGGGCGTGCTCACCGCGGACTACGACGTGCTGGCCGTCTCGCGCTATCTGGCGTCGACCCCGGTGGGTCACGCCGGGCTGGCATTCGTCGTCGAGACGCGGCGGGACGGCACGCGGCGGGTGATCGCCCATCCGTCGCCGCAGATCCTCACGCGCCGGGCCGCCGCGGCGGGCGGCGGCGCTGCGCCGCTGGAGTTGGTGCCGGTCGCGGAGTTCGCGGACGGGCGCGTGCGCGGGTTCCTGGCCTCGGCGGGATGGGGCGCCGCGACGGAGGAAGCGGTCGAGGGGCTGCGCGTGGTGCGGTTCCGTGCCGACGGTGCGGAGTGGGTGGGCGCCTGGTTCCCGCTGGCCGGGGCCGACGTCCCGTCCTGGACGGTCTGCCTGGCGCTGCCCGAGGTCGAGGTGTTGGGCCGGGTGAAGCGCAACAACCGCATCGCGCTCGCGATCGGGGCCGGCGCCTTCGCGGTGGCGCTGCTGGCCGGGATCTGGCTGTCGACGCGCATCTCGCGACCGCTGCGGCGGCTGGCCGAGCAGGCCGCCGCGGTGGGGCGCTTCGAGCTGCATCCGGCGGGGCATCCGCGGTCGCGGATCCGCGAGATCGACCGGCTGATCGTGGCGAACGAGGACATGAAGGCCGGCCTCCGCTCGTTCGGCAAGTACGTCCCGGCCGATCTGGTGCGGGAGATCCTCGCCTCGGGCCAGGAGGCGCGCCTCGGGGCGCGCCGCGACACGCTGACCGTGCTGTTCTCCGACGTCGCCGGCTTCACCACGATCTCCGAACAGCTCGCGCCGGAGGCGCTGGCCGAGCACCTGGGCGAGTACCTGGAGGAGATGAGCCTCGTCGTGCAGCAGGAGCGCGGCACGGTCGGCCGCTACATCGGCGACGCGATCCTCGGGTTCTGGGGCGCGCCCCGGCCCGACGCGGAACACGCACTCGACGCCTGCCGGGCCGCGCTGCGCAGCCAGGCGCGGCTGCGCGAGCTGCGCGCGCGGTGGCGCGCCGAGGGCAAGCCCGAGTTTCGCTCGCGGATCGGCCTCAACACCGGCCGGATGGTCGTCGGCAACATGGGCAGCACCTCGCGCCTCGACTACACCGTCTACGGCGACGACGTGAACCTCGCCAGCCGGCTCGAGGGGTTGAACAAGTTCTACGGCACGGAGATCCTGATCGGCGAGAACACCTGGCGCCTGGTGCAGGACCGGGTCGTCGCGCGCGAGGTCGATCGGGTGGCCGTCAAGGGAAAGGCGCAGCCGGTGCGGGTCTACGAGTTGCTCGGTC
>CAZMRP010000448.1:0-5013 GCA_964568275.1 uncultured Myxococcales bacterium | reverse complement strand
CTGCGGGCGTTCGGGGCGCTCGCCGACGCGGCGGACCGGGCGCAGGCCCGCGCCGCGCGGCTGGCCGCCACCGTCGACGTCACCCGCCGGCTCGCCACGCGCCACGAGTTCCGCGAGATCCTGTTCGAGGCGGCGCGGCGCATGGCCGAGGTGGTGGCGGTCGAACGGGCGTCGATCCTGCTGGTCGACGCGGCGGCCGGCGAGCTGCGGGTCGTCGCCACCAGCGACGACGCCTCGATCCACGACCTGCGGCTGGAGCTCGGCCGCTACCCGGAGGTGGGCGAGGTGCTGACCGGGCACGTGCCGGTGTACCTGTCCGACCTGTCCACCGACCCGCGGCTCGAGCAGGTCCGGCGGCAGTTCGGCGCGATCCGGGCCCGGGCCAGCTACCTGTTCCCGGTCGAGGACGAGGAGCACGCCGTCGTCGGCCTGCTGGCGCTCAAGACCGCCCCCGGCGGCCGCCTCGAGGACGAACAGATCGCGGCGTGCCAGGTCGTGGCCACGGCCTGCGCCCCGGCGCTGCACAACGCCCGCGCGATGCGGCGGCTCGTGCGGACGGCGGCGGGCTGCGACCGCGAGCGGCGCGAGGCCGAGCGGCAGGTCCAGTCGCTGGCCCGCTACGCGAGCTTCTTCGAGAGCGCCGCCGACGGGCTGATCGTGATCGACCCCGAGGGCGCGATCCTCTACGCCAACCCGGCCGCGGCGACGATCCTCGGCGACGACTCCGGCCGGGTGCCGGTGCGCCTGGCCGAGGTGTTCGACGAGTCGGGACGCGCCGGCTTCTCGGTGCTGCTCGACGGCTTCGCCCAGGGCCGCTTCCCCACCGTCGACCTCGCGCTCCACCGGACCGGCGAAGCCCCCCGGGTCGTGCAGGTCTCCTCCAGCCCCGTGCTGCGCGAGGAGGGGGCCTGTCTGTTGTCGGTGCGGGACGTCACCCCCGAACGCTCGCTGGCCCACGAGCTCCAGCGCACCAAGACGTTCCTCGAACGCGTGCTCGACTCCTCGCCCGACGCGATCATCGCCGCCGACATGCGCGGCACGATCCTGCTGTTCAACCGGGCGGCGGAGCGGCTGACCGGACACCGCGCGGAGGAGGTCGCCGGGCGCATGCACATCGAGCAGCTCTACGGCTCCCGCGACCAGGCCCGCGAGCTGATGGCGCGGCTGCGCGCCGCCGACCAGGGCGGCGTCGGACGCCTCGCCCCGGCCCGCACCACCGTCCGCAGCCGCGGCGGCGACGAGATCCCGGTGGCGGTCTCCGCCGCCGTGATCTACGAGGAGGACCGGGAGGTCGCGACCTGCGGCATCTTCACCGACCTGCGCGACCGGATGCGCATCGAGGAACGTCTGGCCCAGACCCAGGAGCGCCTGGCGCTCACCGAGAAGCAGGCCATCGTCTCCGAGATCTCCGGCGCGATGGCCCACGAGCTCAACCAGCCGCTGACCTCCGTGATGGGCTACGCCGAGCTGCTGCGCAAGACGCTGTCGGGCGAGGCCCGGGGCCGGGCCTACGTCGAGACGATTCTGCGCGAGACCGAGCGGATGGCCGAGCTGGTGAAGAAGATCGGCCGGCTCGGACGCTACGAGACCAAGGGCTACGTGGGGGGGACCCAGATCCTGGACCTCGATCGGTCGACCGACGAGACCAAGTAGAGTGGGACGATGAGCGACGACTCGAGCCAGTTGCCTCCCGCCTTCGACCGCGTCGACCCCTACCGACGGCTGGGACGCTGCTGCCACCTCGACATGCGCGAGGACGAGCTGCTGCAGCGGTTCGCGGAGATCCTGCAGGACGAGCTGCCCGGCTGCCAGGCGTGCTTCCGGCTGGTCGACGGCCCCCGCAGCCTGGCGCTGGTCTACGCGACGGGACCCCTGCGCCCCGAACGGCGCCAGCGGCTGGCCGTGGTGCGTCCCGCCCCGGGCGGCTGGACCGTCGAGCGGCTGGCCGAGTGGGGCATCGCGCTCGACGACGACTACGCTCCCGTGTTCGCCGCCGGCGCCAGCGGCTTCGCGGTGCTGCTGCACCACGCCGGCGAGCCGCTCGGGCTGCTCAACGTCGAGTGGCCGGAGGGGACGCCGGCGCCGGCGGTGCGGGACGAGGTCGAGGCGCTGACGGCGCCGTTCGCCGCGGTGCTGCTGGGGGCGCGACTGCGGGCCGAGGTCTGCCACCTGCGCGACCGGCTGGCCAAGCTGCTGGACCACGCCGACGCGCCGATCCTGCTCGTCGACCTGCAACGGCGCGTGCGGCTGTTCAACCGCTGCCTGGAGCGGCTGACCGGCCGGCCCCGCGCCGCGGTGCTGGGCCGCGACGCCACCGAGCTGCTCCCGCCGGAGGAGCACGCCCGGTTCTCCGCCGCCGTGCTGGCCGCCCTGCGCGGCCGGCCCACGGCCAACTACGAGCTGCGGCTGCCCCGCGCCGGCGCCGCCGGCCACGTGCTGCTGTCGTTCAACATCGCCTCCGTGGTCGGCGCCGACGGCGAGTCGGCCGACGAGGTGATCGCGGTCGGCCAGGATTTGACGGAGATCCGCCGGCTGCAGCGCCAGATGATCCACACCGAGAAGCTGGCCACGATCGGCCAGCTCGCCGCCGGCGTGGTCCACGAGATCAACAACCCGCTGACCTCGGTCTCGATCCACGCCGACTACCTCGCCAAGCTGATGGAGCGGGAACAGCGGGGCCCGCAGGAAATCACCTTCATCAACCGCATCCGCGACGCCGCCGCGCGCATCCTGCGCTTCACGCAGGACCTGATGAACTTCGCGCGCCCGGCGGGCGACGAGCCCGAGCAGTTCGATCTGCCGGCGGTCCTCGACCAGTCGGCGGCGTTCTGCGAGCACGTCATCGCCAAGGCCGGCGTGACGCTCGAACGAAGCTTCGAGCCCGCGCCCAAGATCTACGGCATTCGCCAGCAGATCCAGCAGGTGTTCATCAACCTGATCACCAACGCCTGCCACGCGATGACGGGCGTCGACGGCCCGCGGGTGCTGACCCTGGCCGTCGCCGACAACGGCGACGGCCGGGTGCGCGCCGAAGTGCGCGACACGGGGACAGGGATCCCCGAGGAGATCCGTGACGAAATCTTCGAACCGTTCTTCACCACCAAACGCGAAGGGGAAGGGACCGGCCTCGGCCTCTCCATCGTCCGCAACCTCATCGACAAGCACCAGGCGGAGATCCGCGTCGACTCCCAGGTCGGGCGCGGGTCGACCTTCCTCCTCCTGTTCTACGCCGTCTGACCGGCGGCGACCGCGCCGCGGCCCCCGATTGACGGGCGCCGTCCAGGGTGCTATCCGCCGCGACATGTCGCGGCCCAGTCGCCTGTTCGTCAACGTCGAGGGTTTCGAGACCCGCGCGGCGCTGTCCGAGGGCGGGAAGGTCACCGAGTTCCACATCGAGCGTTCCGCGGAGCGGTCGATCGAGAGCGCGGTGTACCTCGGACGGGTCCAGCGGGTCATGCCGGGCATGCAGGCCTGCTTCATCGACATCGGCCTCGACCGCGCCGCCTTCCTCCAGCTCGGCGACGCGATGAAGTTCCTCGACGACATGATCGCCGAGACCGGCGACGGCGACGGCGGCAAGCCCAAGGTCGACCGCCACCGCTCGATCCGCGACATCCTCCGCGAGGGCCAGGAGGTGCTGGTCCAGGTGAGCAAGGCGCCGATCTCCACCAAGGGCGCTCGCGTCACCCCCAACATCACGCTCGCCGGCCGCACGCTGGTCTACCTGCCGCAGGTCGGCCACATCGGCATCTCCCGCCGCATCGAGGACCCGGCCGAGCGTTCCCGGCTGCGGTCGATCGTCCAGGGGCACCGCAACGGCGACGACGGCGGCTTCATCTGCCGCACCGCCTCCGCCGGCCGCTCGGCCGAGGCGCTGCGCGCCGAGATGGACGGGCTGCGCGCCGAGTGGGCCCAGGTGCAGAAGGCGCGGGCCGAGGTCGCGGCCCCGGCGCTGCTCCGCGCGGACCACGACCTGGTGGTCCGGGCCTTCCGCGACCTGTTCCGCGGCGACGCCGACCGCGTCGTGATCGACGACGCCGCCGCCCACGCCCGCCTCAGCGACTACGCCCGGCACTTCATGCCCGAGGCGCTCGAGGCGATCGAGCTGTACCGGGGCGAGGAGCCGATGTTCGACGCCTTCGGCATCGAGGAGGAGCTCAAGCGCGCCCTGCAGCGCCGCGTCCCGCTCCCCTCGGGCGGGTCGATCATCATCGACCAGGCCGAGGCGATCACCGCGATCGACGTCAACACCGGCAAGTCCACCGGCAAGCGCAACTTCGAGGAGACGATCCTGGCCACCAACCTGGAGGCGGTCGAGGAGTCCGCCTACCAGCTCCGCTTCCGCAACATCGGCGGCCTGATCGTCATCGACTTCATCGACATGGAGTCGGGCCAGCACCGCGACCAGGTCTACCAGGCGCTGCTCGAAGCCCTGCGCCAGGACAAGGCCCGCACCAGCGTGGTCCGCATCTCCGAGCTCGGGCTGATCGAGATGACGCGCAAGCGCACCCGCGACTCCCTGGGCCGGACGCTCAACGAGCCGTGCTGGTACTGCGACGGCACCGGCGCCGTGCGCTCCAAGCGCACCGTGTGCTACGAGATCTTCCGCGAGCTGCGCCGCGACGTCGCCGGTCGCGGGCCCGGACGCTGCACGCTGCTCGTGCATCCCGCCGTGCGCGACGCCCTGCGCGGCGCCGAGAAGCAGCACCTCGACCGCTTGATCGCGAGCCTCCACCTGGAATTGCGCCTCGAGGCGGTCCCGGAGTATCACATCGAGGCGTTCACGATTCGGAGAGGATAGCAGCGATGGACAACGACGAGAAGCGCCGCGCCGAACGGGTGATGATCAACCGCGAGTTCGACAACTTCGACGAGTTCATCGAGGAGTACGTCACGAACATCTCGCGCACCGGCGTGTTCATCAAGACCAAGAGCCCGCTGGCCATCGGCACGCGGGTCCGCCTGCGCTTCTCGGTGATCCTGACGGAGATCGAGACCGTCGAGGGCGAGGGC
>CAZMRP010000447.1:0-5021 GCA_964568275.1 uncultured Myxococcales bacterium | reverse complement strand
CGGGAGCGGCGCCAGGGCCGCCTCGGGCGCCAGCACCGGGCGGGCCCGGCGGGCCGCGGCGGCAGGCCGGCGGGAACGCGCCGTCACGATCAGGGGGCGGCGGTGTCGCCGAAGCCGAAGTCGTAGACGTCGCCGAAGATCGGGTTGAGGTAGTCGGGGCAGTTGGTCTTGGTCGCGCAGACCATCGTCGGGGTCACGTCGAGGATCCAGCCGAGGAAGCCGGTGCGGCTCTGGGAGACGAACTTGGCCGTGATCTCGAACGGTTGCTGCGACTCCATCGCCTGCTCCCAGGTCGTCCCGGGGACCGGCCCGAGCATCGCGCGGCGGCGGGTCAGCAGGTCGATCGGCTCCATGTTGTAGGCGGACGTGAAGTCGATCAGGTCGTCGAACACGCAGGCCTTGTTCGCGTCGGACTTGGTGTCGGCCTTGGACCAGAACCAGCGGATCAACAGGTCCATCAGCAGGTCGTCGGCCACCGACTTCAGGTCGTCCCCGTCGCCCTTCGCGATCACGCCCTTGAACTCCGGGCCCCACTTGCGGCTGTCGAACAGGTCGGCCCCGGCGTCGGTCCCGGCGCGCATCGCGCGCACGCGGTCGAAGAACGTCTTCACGTTCGCCGGCTCGTCGAACACCGTCAGGTGCTTGTTGGCGATGTTCTGCAGGATCGCGGGGTCGAGCGTATCGAGGCGCTCGCGGGGGTACTTCTCCTTGATCTCCGCCTCGACCGTCTTCTTGAACTGCTCGATGTCGAAGCCCAGGCTGACCGCCGTCATCGCGGTCACCAGCACGCGGCGCTGCGCCGGGCCGGCCTCGCAGATCTGGTTGCCGGAGCCCCGCAGCTCCTCCTCGATCGCCTTGCGCTTGGGCGAGCCCCAGACGTGGTCGCGGACGTACCACTTCAGCACCGCGCCCATCAGCTTGAAGAAGTTGGCGCGCGGGTTGTCCTCGTACAGCGCCCGGCACTCCGTGACGTCCGCCACGCAGGCGCCGAAGATCTTGGTGTAGCGCCCGGGCGTCGAGGCCGCCTCGGCCAGCGGGTCGCCCTTGGCCTTCGTGCACGCCTCGATGCACCGGTCGTAGGCCGCCGCCTCCTCCATCGCCACGTAGCTGTCCGCGTACCCGGTGATCGGGAAGTACAGCCCCTTGCGCGACGGCTGGTCGGCGACCCAGATGTGCGGCGTGATGTCCTGGCCGAACGGGTCGGCGGACGGCCGCGTCACGTGCACGACGTAGGCCTTCACCGTGACCTCGTCGTTCTCCACGTCCTTGGCCTTGACCGTGTCCTGGGTCGCGGCCCACAGGCCGTAGACCGTCCAGGCGTTGCCCAGCTTCTCGGGCGGCGGCTTGTCCGGGACGTCGCCCGGAACCGGCGAGAGGCCGGGATTGAACTGCGACTTCACCACCTTCACCGACTCGTCCTTGCCCTTGCAGGCGAACCACGTCGCCGCCAGGAGCACCACGATCGCCGTCGCGTATCTCATGCTCACGCCTCCCAGTGGGGCGGGACGTTACCATGGCGCCGGGGGCGATGGAAAGACGGAACGCGCCCGGGCCGTCCCGGGAAGTTGTCAGCGGGTTTCGCCCGGGGGTACGGTTCCCGGAATGGCCGTCCGCCCCGCGACGCCCGCCCTGGGCCTGCTCGTCGCCGCGCAGCTCCTCGCGGTCGGCTGCCGCTGCGTCGGCGGCGAGGCCGAGTCGCGCACCGACCTGCCCCCCGGCCGCCCCTGCGACTGCGAGAGTCACCCCCTGGCCGGCCGGCTGCTCCGCCTCGCCGACGAGGCGCACGTCGTCGACCCCGGTCCGGCCCGTCGCGGCGGGCGGGTGGTGGTCCATATCGACGCCGAGCCGCCCCACCTCAACCCGCTCGTCCGCTCCGACGCCTGGATGCGCCGCATCGTCGGCCACGCCGTGTTCGAGGCCCTGGTCCGGCCCGACCCCTGGACCCGCGCCATCGTCCCGGAGCTCGCCGAGCGCTTCGAGGTCTCCGCGGACGGGCTGGTCTACCGGTTCCACCTGCGACCCGGCGCGCGGTTCCACGACGGCGAGCCGCTGACGGCGGCCGACGTGGAGTTCACCTTCGCGCGGCTGTTCGATCCCTCGGTCACCGCCGACTCGCTGCGCGGCGACCTCGAGATGGTCCGGTCCGTGCGGGCCGTGGGGCCGCGGGAGGTCGAGCTGCGGGTGGACCGCCCGTACTTCCTGCTGCTGGAGACGATCGGCTTCGTGCCGATCCTGCCGCGGCACGTCTACGCCACCGGCGACCTCAACACCCACCCGGCCAACCGCGCGCCGGTCGGCACCGGGCCGTGGCGTTTCGCCGAGTGGTCCACGGGGGACCGGATCGTGCTGCGGCGCAACCCGGACTGGTGGGGCCCGCCGCCGGCGCTGGACGAGGTGCTGTTCCGGGTGGTCCGCGACCGGACCGTCGCGTTCCAGATGGCGCGGCGCGGCGACATCGACCTGCTGCCGCGCGTCACCGCCGACCAGCTCGAGGAGTACCTGGCCGACGCCGGGCTCGTGGAGCGCTTCGCCCCGGTGCTGCTCGAGACCCCGGACTACGCCTTCTGGGCCTACAACACGCGGCGCGCCCCGTTCACCGACCCGCGGGTGCGCCGGGCGCTGACGATGCTGATCGACCGCGAGGCGGTCCGCTGCTCGCTCGAGCGTTGCCTGTCGCGCATCGTGTCCCAGCCCTGGCCGCCGGGGCATCCGGCCCACGACCCGGCGATCCTCGCGCTGCCCTACCACCCGGCCGCGGCGCTGGAGCTGCTGGCCGAGGCGGGGTGGACGGACCACGACGAGGACGGCTGGCTGGACCGCGCCGGCGTGCCGTTCGCCTTCACCTTCCTGGTCGCCGCCCAGTCCAAGACGCTGCAGCAGATGGCGACGATCGTGCAGCAGGACCTGGCCACCGTCGGCATCCGGATGGAGATCGCGGTGCTCGACTGGTCGGTGTTCTCCGAGCGCTGCCGGAAGCACGAGTTCGACGTCGCCAGCGTGATGTGGAGCCTGCGCTGGGAGAACGACTACCGCGGCGTGTTCCGCACCGACGGCGCGCAGAACTACGGCCAGTGGAGCGACCCGCGCGCGGACCGCCTGGTCGACGAGGCGCGCGGCGTGCTGGACGACGCGCGGCGCAACGCGATGTTCCGCGAGCTGGCCCGGGTCGTGGAGCAACAGCAGCCCTACGCGTTCACCTTCTCGCCGCTGCAGGTCTCGCTGGTGCGGCGGGAGCTGGTGGGCGCCCGGCCGTCCCTGGAGTGGTTCCAGCTCGCGACCGTCGGCTGGCGCGCGGAGACCGCGCCGTGATCCGCTACGTCCTGCGCCGCATCGGCCGGATGGTCCCCGCGCTGCTCGGCGTGGCGCTGGTGACCTTCGCGCTGATCCACCTCGCCCCCGGCGACCCCGTGCAGGCCGAGCTGACCGGCGAGACCTCGCGCGGCGAGCTGTCCGACGAGGCGGTCGAGACCTTCCGCCGCTCGTACTTCCTCGACCTGCCGCTGTTCCTCAACACCGAGATCGTCGACCTCAAGCGCCGGATGCGCGCGCTCGTCGCCGACCTCGGCGACCCCGCGCGCCGGGCGGAGCAGGTCCGGTCGATCGCCCGCGTCGGCGGCGCCGGCCTGTCCTACCTCGTGCCGCAGCTCGAGGCGCTCCCGGAGGCCGCCCGCGACGTCGCCCTGGAGGGGCTGGCGCTGGTCGCCGAGCGGATGGGCGTGGCGGACGAGCTGGCCCGCGGCGAGTCGCCGCTCGAGGCCTGGCGCGACTTCTGGGAGGAGTACCACCTCGACTTCAAGACCGGTCGCGCCCGCCGGCTCGCCCTCTCGCTGCTCGACCGCGACAACCCGCACGCCGCGGCGGAGCTGCGCCGGCTGGACACCTTCGCCCTGGGCCAGATCATCCCGATGTTCGAGGACCTCCCGCCGGACGTCGACACGCTGCGGCTCGTCGAGCGGGTCGTCGCGGCCACGGGACGGGAGGTGGTCTACCGCCCGCAGCAGCCGTACGCCGAGCGGCGGCGCGTGCTGGACGATTGGCTCGGCTGGTGGTGGCTGCACCGGCTGGAGTACGTCGAGCTGTCCAACGAGGACCACCTGCTCGGGGCGCTGACCGAGACCCGCTTCGCCAAGTGGGTCACCCGCCTGGCCACCCTCGACTTCGGCGACTCCTCCCGCGACGGCCGCCCGGTGCTGGAGAAGCTCCGGCAGAAGCTCCCGGTGACGCTGCTGCTGTCGCTCACCGCCACCGTGCTGGCCTACCTGTTCGCCGTCCCGCTCGGCGTGTTCTCCGCGCTCCGCGCCGGCCGCCGCTCGGACCGCATCGTGACCTTCATCCTGTTCGTCCTGTACTCCCTCCCGTCGTTCTGGGTCGCCACGCTGGCGATCCGCTACTTCGCCGGCCTCGGCCACTTCGACTGGTTCCCGCTGCGCGGCCTGCACAGCGAGGGGTGGCAGGCCTGGCCGGCCTGGCAGCAGTGGGTCGACACCGCCTGGCACATGGTGCTCCCCGTGCTGTGCCTGACCTACGGCTCGCTCGCCGCCCTCTCGCGCTACCAGCGCGTGGCGATGCTCGACGTGATCCGCCAGGACTACGTCCGCACCGCCCGCGCCAAGGGTCTCTCGCGGGCCCGCGTGATCTGGGGCCACGCGCTGCGCAACGCCTTGATCCCCATCATCACCCTGCTCGGACTCCAGATCCCCTACCTGATCGGCGGGTCGGTGGTGATCGAGCGCATCTTCAACATCGAGGGGATGGGGCTGGAGACGTTCGACGCGATCCGGGCCCGCGACTACAACTGGATCCTCGCCGTCTCGGTCATCTCCGCGCTGCTGACGATGCTCGGCCTGCTGCTCTCCGACATCCTGTACGCGGTGGTCGACCCGCGCATGACCCGCGGCGTGGAAGGGGCGGGCGAGCGGGGACGGGGAGGAGGCGGATGAGCTTCGTCCCCCGCCTGCGCTCCGCGCTGTCCGCCGTCGGCGCCGTCGCCGGCCGCGCCCTGCGCCGCCTCCCGGGCCCGT
>CAZMRP010000446.1:0-5025 GCA_964568275.1 uncultured Myxococcales bacterium | reverse complement strand
CCGCGCGCGGACCGAGGTCCGCACGCGGACGCCGGTGACCGGCGTCTGGACCGACGGGCGCCGGCTGCTCGGCGTGCGGACCGCCGACGAGGAGCTGCGGGCGCGGGTCGTCGTGCTCAACGTCCCGGCGCTCGTCGCCTTCGGCTCGCTGGTGCCCCGCGAGGCGGTCCACGCCGGCTACCTGCAACGCATCGCCCAGTTGCGCCCCTCGGCCTCCGCCTGCGTGCTGCTGCTGGCGCTGCGCGTGCCCCGCACCGCGCTCGAGGCGCGGGCCGACGACCTGGTGCTGACGCCCGGGGACGACCTGACGGCGCACGCGCGGGCGCTGGACGAGGAATCGGTGGCGGGCCGCCCGTTGACGGTGGCGCTGCACCGTCCGGAAACCGGCGCGGACGAAGTCACGCTGGTGACGGCGACGGTCCCCGACCGGCTGGGGCGCTGGGCGACGCTCGACGCCGCCGGCCGCGCGGCGCTGGCGGCGGAGACGCGGGCCACCCTGCTGACGCGGCTGGCGCTCCTGCATCCCGAGCTGGAGCGGCGGGTGGCGGCCGACCGGCTGCTGACGCCGCTGGAGCTGGCCGAGTGGTCCGGCGACCCGGAGGGGAGCCTGTTCGGCTGGGAACCGACGCCGGAGCAGTCCGGAACCCGACGGCTGGAGGCCCGCACCCCGGTGGACGGCCTGCTGTTGACCGGAGCCTGGACGCAACCCGGAGCGGGCTACGGCGGCACGTTGCTGTCCGGCTTCCTCGCCGGCCTCCAGGCCGCCATGCACCTCGGTCGCCGCGTGCGCATGTGACCCCCTCCCCGCCTGCTTCGCGCTCGCGCTCGAGGCCGTCGCCGCGCGCGCATCACCCCCGGCCCGCCGCTCCCCCGCCCAGCGGCTCGTCGCCGGGGCCGGCCAGGTGGTTGACCAGGCGGGCCAGCGCGAACAGCGCGTCGGCCAGCCGGTTGACGTAGCGCAGGTACAGCGGGTCGACGGGATCCGCACGGTGCAACGCGACGAGGCGCCGCTCGGCGCGCCGGCAGACCGTCCGCGCCACGTGCAGCAGCGCCGCCGCCTCGTGCCCGCCGGGACGGATGAAGCTGCGCAGCGGACCGACGCGGCGGTCGACGTCATCGATGAGCGCCTCGAGCGCCGCCACGCGGGTCTCGTCGAGCGGCACGCCCGCGGGAACCGCGCCGGGACTGGCCAGTCGCGCGGCCAGCGCGAACAGGTCGCCCTGGACGCCGCGCAGCGCCGCGGCGGTCGGCTCGTCGGGACAGCGCGCCACGACCAGGCCCACCACCGAGCTCAGCTCGTCCACCGTGCCGTAGGTCTCCACCCGCAGGTCGTCCTTCGGCCGCCGCTCGCCCCCGAGCAACCCGGTGGTGCCGTCGTCCCCGCGCTTGCTGTAGATCGGCATCGGCTCAGCCTCCCGTCGGCGGCGGCTCCGGACAGACCTTGTCTCCGGGTTTGGGACAACAGCCGGCGAGGAAGCAGCTGGCGTCGGTGCGCTTGCCGCCCTCGCGCTGCAGCTCGAGCAGCTCGACGCAGGCATCCGCCGTCCCCACCGCCAGCCGCCGGGCCTCGGTCAGTACCACGCCGGCCCCGGGCGACGGCACGTGCGGCAGCAGTCGTGCGCGGTGCACGATGAGCCGTCGCCCCCCGAGGTAGCCGAACGCCCCGGGCCACGGAGTCACCGCGCGGATCCGCCGGTGGACCTCCGCCGCGGGCCGGTCCCAGCAGATCGCGCCGTCACACTTGTCCAGCGGCGGGGCGAGGGTGGCGCCGTCGGCCGGTTGCGGCCGCGCCGCGAGCTCGCCGGCGACCCAGCGCGGCAGCTCGAGCTCCACCAGCTCGGCGCCGACGACGGCGAGCCGCGCCGTCAGCTCGCCCGCCGTCTCCTCGGGCCCGATCGCGACCTCGCGCCACGCCAGCGTGGGCCCGGTATCGAGCCCCTCGTCGAGCTGCTTCAGCGTGACGCCGGTGCGCTCGTCGCCGGCGAGGATCGCGTGGGCCACGGGCGCGGCGCCCCGGTGGCGCGGCAGCAGCGAGAAATGGACGTTGAGACAGCCCCGCGGCGCCGCTTCCAGGATCGCGGGCGGGAGGATCCGTCCGTAGGCGACGACGAGGAGCACGTCCGGACGGAGCGCCTCGAGCAGCGCGCGGACCTCCGGCTTGCGCACCCCCGGCGGCTGGTGCAGCGCCAGGCCCAGCGCGCGGGCCGCCGGGGCCACCGGCGGCGAACAGGACTTGCGGCCTCGGCCCGCGGGCCGGTCGGGCTGCGAGAACACGCCGACCACCTCGCCGACGCGCGCCGCCGCCCGCAGCGACGGCACCGCCGCCTCCGGGCTCCCCAGGAACACGATCCTCGGCTTCACCCGACCTCCGCGTCCGTCTCCGCCGCGCGTTCGACCGCCCGCTTCGCCAGCTCGCGGCGGATCATCCGCTTCTTGAGGAACGACACGTGGTCGATCAGCAGCCGGCCCTCGAGGTGGTCGTACTCATGCTGCAGCGCCACCGCCAGCAGCTCGTCACCGTCGATCGTGAACTTCTTCCCGTTCCGGTCGAGCGCCTCCACGGACACGCGGGCCTGCCGCGTCACTTCCTCGGAGATGCCGGGAAACGACAGGCACCCTTCCTTCCACGCCAGCTCGCCCTCGCGCGAGAGGAACCGCGGATTGACGAACTCGAGCAGCTCGCCGCCCTCCGGCGACTTGAGGTCGATCACGAACACCTGCAGCGGGACGCCGACCTGCGGCGCGGCCAGCCCGACCCCGGGCTCGGCGTACATCGTCTCGGCCAGGTCGTCGAGCAGCCGGCGGATCGAGGCATCGACGCGCTCGACGGGTCGCGCCTTCTCCCGCAGCCGCCTGTCCGGATAGATGAGCACCTTGCGAATCGCCATCGGTCCACCTCGTGGAAGGGGGCGCCGACCGGCCCCGCGCGCCGCCTCCGCAACCCTCCGGAACCATAGTCACCCGCGACGGAGGCGGCAAGGGGTCGCCGGGCCGGCCGCAGGACGTGAGCAACGAATCGGCCGGACGACGCGATGCAGGCGGCGCCGTGAAGGCAGGAGGATGGCGATGCACGAGCCGACGACGACCGACCGAACCACGAGCGAGGACGACCCGACGACCAGCCGCGGAGGGATGCGGGTCCGGGAGGCGATCCGGCGCCACGCCGAGGTACTGAACCACCCGGACGGTTTCCCGCCGAAGCTGGTCTACGGAGCGCTGGCCTACTTGTACGCCGCCTATGCCCTGGGCAGCCGGACGGCGCAGGCGGAGCTGGCGGTCCACCTCCGGCGCTACCGCCGGGCGACGCCGCCCTCGCCCGAGCTGGCGCTGGGGCTGGCCCGGGGCTTCCGGAGACTGGCCGACGAGGCGAGCTGAGCGTCAGTCGCGGTACGGCGCGCGCCGCACCTCGACCTCGAGCTCCTCGTCGAGGCGCCGCACGAGCAGGTGGACCCGCGAGCCGACCTCGCCGCGCAACGCCGCGACCACCTCGCGGACCGACAGCGCGGAGACCTGCCGGCCGTCGATCTCCAGGATCTCGTCCCCGGGCTCGAGTCCCGCCTCGGCGGCCGGCGTGTCGGCCGGGACCTCGCGTACCACGAGCCGCCGTTCCTCGGAGGAGTGCCCGAGCACCGCACCGATGCCGCCGGGCCAGCTGTCGCCGCCGGCCTCGCAGGTCGCACCGAGGGTCAGGGCGAGGCAGACCGGCGGCAGGAGCAGGCGCACCACGACGCGCACCGGGCGCCGCGCTGGCGGGTCGAGACGCTCCACGCCGCCCCTCCCCGGCTCAGTGACCGGCATCGACCGCCGGCGCATAGCCGACCTCGGGCGTCGCCGCGGGCGCCGCCGGTGCAGGACCGGCGGGCAACGGCGCCTGCGCCAGCTCCCCGTCGAGCTCCGCCACGCGGAGCCGGAACGCCTCGACCTGCGCCGCGGGCACCGGTTCGGCGCGCCGCGAACGGAGGTAGGTCTCGGGGTCGACGAACTTGCCCTTGACCTTGATGCCGAAGTGCAGGTGCGGCCCGGTCGATCGGCCGGTGTTGCCGACGTAGCCGACCAGTTGTCCGCGACGGATCGGCATCCCGTCGCGGAGGTTCGGGGCGTAGGCCGACAGGTGGGCGTAGTAGCTCGTCATCTCGCCCGCGTGCTCGAGCACCACCAGCTCGCCGTTGGGTCCCTTCTCGCCGTGGAACGCCAGCGTGCCGTCGGCGATGGCGTAGACCGGCGTGCCGGTGGGCGCCACGAGGTCGATCCCCTCGTGCGGCTTGCGGACGTGCAGCACCGGGTGCATCCGGTGGGGGTCGAAGCGCGAGCTGATCGCCTCGTAGCGGCACGGCGCCGAGAGGAACACGCGCTGGACCGAGCTGCCGTCGGCGGCGAAGTAGCGGGTCCGGCCGCCGAGGTCGAAGGCGTAGGCCTTGACCGCGCCGATCAACTGGCCGACGTACTCGAAGGCCAGGATCCGGGTGTAGTGGTGGAACCGCCCGCCGATCCAGCGCTCCTCGACGACCAGCCGGAAGCGGTCCCCGCGACGCACGTCGCGCGAGAAGTTGATCGAGAAGGAGAAGATGTCGGTGACCAGCGAGACGATCGACGCGTCGAGCCCCGCGGAGGTGAAGGCGCGGCCGAGCGAGCCGTCGACACGGCCGGCGACGCGGGTCACGCGGTCCTCCACCGGGACATCGACCTGGTGCGCGACGAAGGACGCCTCGCCGGCCCGCACGGCGTGGTAGATCTCGACATCGCTGCGCGCGTACTCGAACATCCGGATCGTCCCGGCGGCATCGCAGAACAGGCGATAGCGATCGTCCGGCCGGATGCGCCGGAAGTCGAACAGCTGCGTGCGGCGCACCGCCTCGGTGATCGCCGCCACCGCCTCGAGATCCCGGGTGTGGGCCCGCACGACCTGGAAGAACGCCCGGCGCCCGAAGGTCCCCTCGAACACCTGGATCCCCTCGTCTCCCGGCTGCGGCTCGACGAAGATCGTGCCGTACCCCGGCAGCCGCTTGCAGGCGTCGGCGAGCGTCT
>CAZMRP010000445.1:0-5027 GCA_964568275.1 uncultured Myxococcales bacterium | reverse complement strand
CCGACCGGCGACCCCCAGCGCGACGCCGAGCGCGGCGGCGGCCCCCAGCCCGAGCCAACCGCGGTCGGTCGCCGCCCGGGTCAGCCAGCGCTCCACGGGCAGCACGGCGCCCCGCCGGGCCGCCGGCATCACGGGGAAGATCAGCGGCAGCACGCCGTGCACGAACAGGTAGGTCGATGCGACAGCGAGCCCGGCGAACAGCCCGAGCTGCTCCAGCAGCGGATAGCCCGTGAGCTGCAGGGCGAAGAACGCGGCCACCGTGGTCAGCGTGGCGAACAGGCCCACCGAACGGATCTCGTGGGCGGCGTCGGCGCCCCGCACGGCCCGCGGGCGGTCCAGGAACAGCAGGTAGGCGATGCCCTGATCGACGGTGATCGACACCAGCGCCCCGCCGAAGCCGAGCGCGAGGGCGGAGATCTCGGACCGCAGCAGCGAGTAGACCAGCAGGGCCAGCACCACGCCCGCGGCGGCCGGCAGCAGGGCGAGCAGCCCGAGCAGCGGGCGCGGGAAGCAGAGCAGGATCAGCAGCGCGGCCCCCACCGCGGCGATCCAGATCGTCCGCGTGGTGTCGCGACGGATCGCCTCCTCGTTGTCCAGCGCCGCGCGGAACCCGCCGACCACGGTCAGGACCAGCCGGCCGCCGGCGTCGTCCGGCCGCGCGAGGTTCAGCTCGCGGTCGACCCGCTCGAACAGCGACCGCAACTCCCGCGCCCGGGACGTGTCGGCGGCGCGGCCGCGGGGTTGCAGCGGCACCAGCAGGTGCCGGTCGTCCCCCGAGAGCAGGTGGCCGCGCCAGGTCCGCGCGTCGCCCGCCGGCAACAGCTCCTCCAGTCGCGCCAGCACCGGCTCGCGCAGGTCGAGCGGGTCCGCGGCGATCGCCTCGGCCTGCCCCACCCCGTCCAGCTGCGCCAGCTGCTCGAGGCGTCGCTGCAGCGCCGCCGCCACCCGCGCCGGCTCCAGGCGCGGCGCCACGTCGCGCTCCAGCTCCGCGGCGTCGAACAGCGCCGGGAGCTGCGGGACGAGGTCCGCGTAGAGCGCCGCGAATGCCGGTCCCGCCTCCCCGAGGCCGACCTGCTCGAACAGCTCGCTCGACCGCAGCCGCTCGACCAACCGGTCTCCCGCGTCGGCCAGCGCCTCGCGGTCGGCGCGGCCGTCGGCGAACGAGAGGTCCACCGCGATGCGCTCCAGCGCCGGATGTTCGGCGAGGATCCCGCGCGTCGAGTCGAGCACCGGATCGCCGGAGGGGATCGACGCGGTGATGTCGGTCTCCAGCCGCACGCGATGGCGGGCCAGCCAGGCGGCGCCGGCCAGCGTCGCCACGACCACCGCCAGCAGCCACCAGCGCCGGTGGGCGTCACGCGCCGTCAACCGACACCTCGACGCGCCGGGCCCGCACGCGGCGCGGCAGGAACAGCCGGGCCACGACCAGCCGGCCGAACACGGCGGCGTTGCGCCAGAAGTCCACGAACGGCCGGTAGTGGGTCACGCGCCCGCCGGGCGGCGAGTAGGTGACATCGACCGGCACCTCCAGCGCGGGGACCCCGCGCCACCGCGCCAGCACCAGCACCTCGACCTCGAACTGGAACCGCTCGGCCCGCGCGCCGAGCTGCAGGGTCTCGGGCAACGGGTAGAGCCGGAATCCGGTCTGCGTGTCCCGGACCCGGTGCCCGCCCGCGGCCCGCACCCAGAAGTTGGAGAACTTGCGGCCGAAGCGGCTCTTCCACGGCGTATCCGGCGCGTCCATGCCCTCGCGCCGCCCGACCACGATCGGACGCCCGCCGGGAGCAACGGCGGCGAGCAGCTCCGCCGCCTGGAGCGGGTCGTGCTGGCCGTCGGCATCCACGGTGATCGCCCAGTCGGCCACGCGCGCCGCGGCGACGAAGCCGGTGCGCAGCGCGGCGCCCTTCCCCCGGTTGCGCTCGTGGCGCAGCAGGACCACCCCGTCCAGGCCGGCGACCGTCTCCGCGCCCCCGTCCGTGGAGCCGTCGTCGACCACGAACACCGGATGGCCGAGCGAGCGGGCGCGGGTCACGACGTCGCGGACCGTGCGTCCGTGGTCGTGCAGGGGGATCACGAAGGCGCACCGGACGGCGGGCGGACCGCGGCCGTCGTCTACTGCCTCCGCGGCGGCCGAGGGGCGGTCCATGCCGTCTCGCATCCTTCCCGGCGCGGCGCCGGCCTCACGGCTCCGCGGGCAGCACCGCGACCCCCCAGGTGCCGGGGCCCATGTGCGCGCCCGAGGTGTTGGAGAGCGGTCCGAGCTCCAGCTCCGCGGCCGGGAACCGCTCGCGCAGCGCCGGCAGGACCTCTCCCTCCAGCCGGTCCCGGTTGTCGGTGTACTGCACGAGCACCCGGCCGGCGCCGCGCGGTCCGAGCGTCTCCGCGAGCCGCTCGAGGGCGAAGGGCAGCTGGTCCGCGGTCGAGCGTACGGTGCCCACCTTGCGCGCTCCATCGGGCATCGGGCTGATGATCGGCTTGACCCGCAGCAGGTCCCCGAAGAACGCGCTGGTCTTGGACAACCGCCCGCCCAGGGCGATCCAGTGCAGGCGCTCGAGGAACACCCACTCGCGGCACGTCTCGACGACCCGGCGCGCGAACGCGAGGACCGCCTCGGCGTCGGCGACTTCCGCGGCGCGCCGGGCGACGGCGCGGACCATCAACCCCAGCCGTCCCGAGGCGGCGCCGCTGTCCAGCACGACCAGGCGGTCGGCCACCCCCCGCTCGCGCACCCACTCCACGGCCGCCGCGTGGTTGCCCGTGTAGAACGAGCCGACGCACAGGTACAACACCCGCTCGTGCAGTCGCAGCACCCGCTCGTAGTGCTGGTGCCGCTCGAAGACCGACGCCTGGGACGTCGACACCTTCTCGCCGGCCCGCATCGCGGCGAACAGCTCCGCCTGCGGCAGGCGCGTCTCCGGCACCACGCGCTCGCCCACGGAGATGTAGCTGTCGAGCAGGGTGACGCCGAGGCGGCGGGCGGCGTCGCGCGACACCGACCCCGCGGCGTCGGTCATCACGTGGATCGCGTGCGCCGCCGCGGGGCGTACGAAGTCCTCCGCCTGTTCGCGCAGATCGTCCGCGGACCAATGCACGACCGAACCGAGCGTCTCGAGGCGTCGGCGCAAGGCCTGCTGGTCCGCCGCGTGGACGTGGACCTTGACGTAGTCGCCGCGACGGATCGCGACCAGCGACTCCCCGGCGCCCCCGAGGGCCCGGAGCGCGTCGTGGCCGGCCCCGCCCGCCCGGACCACGGCATCGACGCAGAAACCGGCCTCGGCCGCCGCGTCCCCGGGCCGGAACGTCACGGTCTCGGGAAACCGCTCGGTCGGATCCCGCAGCCGGTCCGTCCGGCCGGCGAGCCGGGAGAGGAAGCCCTCGCAGAACAGGAACGCGCCGAGCGCGCCCGCGTCCTGGACCCCCGCGGCCCGCAGCGCCGGCAGCTGCTCGCGGGTCCGCTGCACGGCGGCCGCCAAGCGGTCGAGCAGCGGCTCGAGGGTCGCCGGGTCGGGCCGCTCGGCCGTCTCGTCCAGCGCCTCGGCCAGCTCGTCGAACAGCGAGAGCATCGTCCCCGGCTGGGGCTCGGCGACGGCCTGCCAGGCCAGCTCGCGGCCGCTCGCCGCCCGGTGCCGCAGCGGTGCCCGGTCCTCCGCCACGAACCCCTCCAGGAACCGCGCGCCGATGTTGCCGGAGTTGCCCCGGGCGCCGAACAGCAGCGCGCGCACCAACGCCTCGCGCGGCAGCTCCGTGCGGCGCAGCGGCGCCAGACTGATCACCAGGTTGCGGCCCGTGTCACCGTCGGCGATCGGGAAGACGTTGGTCCGGTCCAGCAATTCGGCCCACGCAGCCATCCGCTCGTAGCCGGTCGCCAGGGCCTCGCGGAAGTCGCCGTCCATCGTTCACTCCGCCACGCCCAGCGCCCGGCGCACCTCGGGCGGAATGTACAGCTCGAGCGTCAGCTCGGGGATCCGCACCGCCACCTGCTCGGTCCGCCCGCGGGCGCAGAGCGTGCCGTCGGCGACGAGCCGGATCTCGAACTCGAAGACCAGCTTGTGCAGCGCCTCCACCAGCCGCGCGGTGCACTCGATCTCGTCGCGGAAGCGCAACGGCCGCACGTGCTTCACCGCCGTTCGCACCACGGGATAGACCACGTCGCCGTCCTCGGGCGGCCGGTACGGATCGAGCCCCGCCTGGTCGAAGACCACGCGCCGCGCCCGCTCGAAGTACTTGAAGTAGTTGCCGTGCCAGACGACCTGCATCGGATCGAGGTCGTAGAACGGCACCTCGAGCCGCACCGTCGCTTCCCGTCCTGCCAACGCCTCCCGCTTCATCACGCCTCTCGCCCGCGCGCGGCGCCGGTCGCGCCGCCGCGGCGCCACCCTGGTACCGGGTCGTGCGGACCGAGTCAAGGAGCGGCACGGACGCGGAGGATGGGGCGACGCGACGACCGGGGCCCCGCGGGCCGGGGGGCTTCGGCTTGACGCCTTCCCCGGGCGCACGCTACACGTCCTCCGCGCGGTCCACGGGGCCGGACGGGTCACCGGGCATGGAGCGACGAGTCGTCATCACCGCCGCCGCGGCGCTCACGCCGATCGGCGTCACCCTGCCGCAGATCTGGGACAACCTGGTGCGCGGCGTCTCGGGCGTCCGCCCGCTGCGGACCGACCCGATCGTCGGCGACCGCCTGCGCACCCGCGTGTTCGGCACGATCGACCCGCCGCTGGAGTTCGACTTCGAGCGCAAGTGGCGCAAGACGATGGGTCCGGTGGGGCTGCTGGCCTGTCGCGTCGCCGGCGAGGTGCTCGGCCGGGCGGGCCTCCCCGCGGAGCTGCTCGCCTCCGGCCGGATGGGCGTCGCCTTCGGCTCGCTCCACGGCAGTCCGAGCGTCCAGCGCGCGATCTACGCCAGCATCCTCTCCAGTTCCGACGCCCGGTTCCACGCGATCAGCGCCGGGGACTACCTCAAGTCGATGGTCCACACCACGGCGGTGAACATCACGCGGATGTTCCAGATCACGGGCCGCGTCATCT
>CAZMRP010000444.1:0-5033 GCA_964568275.1 uncultured Myxococcales bacterium | reverse complement strand
CCGACGCCGCCGTCGGCGGCGCCGGAACTGTCGGCGGGGGTCAAGCCGATCCACGACACGCTGGCCGGGTTCTTCGGCAACGCCCGCACGCGGGCCGGGGGCGAGACCCGCGGGGCGGCGCAGACGCTGCTCGCCGCGCTGCGCGGCCCGGACGCCGCACCGACGGATCGCGCGCTGTGTCGCGAGCTCCTGGCCCAGGTCTTCGGCGACGTGCAGAACGAGCTGCTGGCGCTCGGCGACCTCGAACACGGCTACGCCGCCGTGTATCGTCGGCTGTGGCGCGCCGTCGCCGCCGCGCGCGGCCTGGCCTGGCTCGGCGTGACCGGCGAGAACGACGCGACGCTGGACCTCGTGCTGCGGCTCGTCCGGTTCGCCTTCGACCACCGCGGCGGGTCCCGGATCTCGACCAGCCGGTCGTTCCCGGCGCTGGTGCTCCAGCCGCGGGCGCGGTTCGACGCCGCGGGACGGCCGACGCAGGCGGCGCCGCTGGTGCCGCGGCTGCTGGAGGCGATCGTGGTCTGGCAGCGGCCGACGCCGCCGGTGCTCAACACGTTGCTGCAGCTGATGGCGCGCAGCGCGCTCGTCGAGCCGAATCCTTCGGCGAGGCTCCGCGTCACGCGTTTCTCGGGCATCGACCCGGCCGTGCCGGCGCTGCGCGCCGACGCGGCCCACGCCTTCTTCGCCGTCTTCCGGCGGGAGGACCCGGCGACCGGACTCGACGACTACCTGACGCGCCTGCGCGGCTACCTCGACCGCTACCAGTTCCTGGCCCGCGATCTGCCGTTCCTGCTGGCCCTGGAGAAGACCACGGCGGACGCCCCGGCGTTCCAGCTCTACCCGCCGCCGGCCAAGGCCGCCGCGACGGTGCCGGACGGCGCCGCCGAGCCGGACTGGACGACGACGACGCCCGAGCGGTCCGAGCTGTACCGGTTCGAGACCTACCGCGATGCCCTCGTCTCGTGCGCCGTGCCCGAGCGCGAGGCGCGCGACGACGTGGCGCAGTGGCGCGTCCAGCTGAGCGAGGAGCAGAAGACCGCCTACTGCAAGAAGTGGGTCCCGCCCTACGCCGCGCGCTTCGCCGCCGAGATGCGCGGCGTCGACGTCCCGCAGCTCGGCATCGACGACGCCCGCTGCTGGACGCACATGCGCGAGCTGCACGCCTCGCAGCTCGCGTACTGCACGGCCCGGGCCGCCGGGACCGCGCCCGCGCGCGATTGGGGCTTCACCGACGAGCAGTGCGCGGAGGTGGAGAGCCTCGAGGCCGCCCACGAAACCTGTCTCGAGCTGCGCTTCCTGCCCGAGTTCGTGCAGCAGGGCCGGCCGACCCTCCACGGCTGCTACGACCAGTTCCCGTGGCTGCGCGGCGAGGAGCCGATGGGGCCCGCCTGCGACCACATCGCCGCGCGCCTCCTGGCCGCCTACCTGTTCGTGAAGCTCCGCTCCGAGGCGCGCGCCCCGGCGCCCGACGGCGTGACCTGGGACAAGCTGCGGACGATCCTGCCGCTCGAGGAGCTGCTCTCCGTCCTGCGGCTCTACCCGCAGCGGCCCGACGCCGCCGCGCTGGGAAAGCTCGAGCAGCTGGTGCGGGAGCTGGCGCGGGTCCGGGGCGAGCGGACGGTGTTCAAGCCGCCGCGGGGCGCGGCCGCCAAGCCGGCCACCCGCACCGTGGCGCGGCCTCCGGGGACCGTGGCGCCGCCCTACGTCGCGGTTCCGTGGTACTGGCAGGACGGGATGACCGCCAGGGAACCGCGGGCCTTCGAGCCGCTGTTGCAGGAGTTCCTCGAGCTGTGCCGGGCACCGGGCGCCGGAGAGGACGCGGCGTGCGCCGAGGACGGCGGCCGGCTGCCCGCGACGTTGGCGCTGCGGGGCGCCGACGGCGGTCCCGGACCGTTGACCCAGGGCGCGGCGGCCCTGACGACGTGGTGGACCGCCGGCCGGGCCGATGAGGTCCTGCGCGAGGTGGCGGGGCTGCTGGACGTCGAGCGCTGCGCGCCGGAACGGGGGGTGGACGTGAACTGCCTGCACGCGATCGTCTTCCCGGCGGTGACCGAGGTGGCCGGCGAGGAGCTTCCGCGACGCGCCCGAGCCCTGGCGCTGTTCGCCGGGATGGCCGCGGCGGGACGGCCGGGGACGGCCGAGCCGCTGTGCCGGGCGATGGCGAACCTGCGGACGTTCGAGCCGCCGCTGCAGCCCATCGTCCGCTTCGCCTGGCGTCGCGCCCGCCCCGCCTGCGGCGACGAGCCCGGCGCCTGGACCCCGCAGCTCGAGAACCTCCTGCCGGCGCCGTAGCCGGAGACCGCAGCGCGCAGCGGCCCGCGAGATCCCTTGCCACAGACCGCGTTCGCGGCGAGACTGCAACACGGCCGATGTCGGAGCCGGCACCCACCACCGAACCCACGGGCCGAGCCGCTCCGCGCCCGGACGACGCCGCAGCACCCCCGCGCGGGCGCGACCGGCTGGCCCTGGCGGCCGGGTTCGTCGCGCTGCTGACGGTCCAGGCGGCCGCGATCGGCTACTTCGAACCGTTCGAGTTCCTGCTGTCGACCACGCCGATCTCGACCACCGACTTCGACACGCACTGGGAACAGACCTTGCGCGTCACCGAGGCGCTGAAGCACTGGGGCCACGCCTGGGCCTGGGACCCGCAGCTGCTGGCCGGCTTCCCGAACGGCACGGTCTTCGACGCCGACAACAAGGGCTGGGAGCTGTGGACCTACGGACTGTGGCAGCTCGGCGTGCCGCGGGGCCTGGCCTTCAACCTGTTCGTGCTGCTGGCCCACCTGCTGCTGCCCTGGACCGTCTACCTGGCCGCCCGGCTGTTCCGACTCGCGCGACCGCAGGCCCTGACCGCGGCCGGCCTGGCGCTGGCCCTCTGGTACGCCGACGGGTTCGTCCACTACGCCGCCTGGACCGGCATGGTCGCCTTCGCCATGTCCTCCTACCTCTGGCTCCTGCCGTTGGCTTGCCTGTACCGCTACCTCGAGGACCGCCGTCCCCGCCACGCCTTGGGACTGGCCCTCACCCTGCCGACCGTGCTGCTCGTCCACCCGTACTCCTTCGTCCCGCTGGTCGTCCCGATGGTCGCGCTGTACGTCCGCGCCTGGCGCGGGCTCGCGGCGCGCGACCACGCGGTGGTGTGGGGTGCGGCCCTGCTGGCCGTCCTGGCCAACCTGTGGTGGCTGCTCACGGCGCTCCGGTTCTGGCACTACGTGCTCGGCGCGGACGTCCTCGGCGCCGCGCGGCTCGAGCACCTGGGCGCGGACTACCTGGGCCTGGTCTACGAACGGACGGTGAGCGGCGCCTCGGGGATGCGCACCGGGTTCCGTTTCCTGGCCTTCGCCGCGGCCGGTGCCGCCCTGTGGGAATGGCGCCGGCGGCGGGATTCGCGGTTCCTCCCGCTCGCGGTCGGCCTGGGCGTGTTGCTGACGGCGGCCTACCTGGGCGGCTACAGCGCCTGGTTGCGCCACGTGCAGCCGTACCGGCACATCGTACCGGCGCTGTTCCTGGCCGCGATTCCCGCCGCGGCGTTCCTCGCCGACGCCTGGACCGAGCGGCGGAAGCTGCCGCAACTGCCCCGGGCGGCCCGGCTGGCGCTGCTGCTGCTGCTCGTGGCGGCGGTCCCGCGCCTGGCGCGCGACGTCCTGTTCGCCTGCCCCGCGCCCCTGCCGGAGGCGCAGGCCGAGGGCGTCGCGTGGCCCAAGATCACCGACATCACCGCCTTCGGCACCCTCGGCTTCCCGAAGCACCGGCCCTTCGTGCGCCGTGGTCCCACCCCGGAGCACGAGCGGATCGCGGACTTCGTGCGACGACACGACGACGGCAGCGGCCGGATCCTCGTCGAGGAATGGCTGCTCGGCGAACACCTCGCCGGCCGCACCGACGCCCAGGTGATGGGCGGGTTCCGGATGCTCAACCTCGAGCACGCGAAGTCGAACCTGTTCCGCCGTCACCCGTTCGACCCGCCCGACGCGGCGACCCTGCGCGCCTACCTGGAGCGCTACGCCGTCCGGTTCGCGATCCTCTCCGACAGCCGGGAGCTCTACACCAGGCGCTTCCCCGAACTCCTCGAGCCGCTCGGCGAGATCGGCCCGTACCGGCTGTTCCGCACGCGCTTCCCGGTCGACTGGTTCGCCGCGAACCGGGGGCGGGTGCGCGCTTCGCTCAACCGGCTCGTGGTCCGGGACACCGACCCGGACCGCGACGTGGTGCTCCGCTTCCACTGGCTCGAGACGCTGGTCTGCCGGCCGGGCTGCCGCCTGGAGCGGGAGCCCGTCCCGGACGACCCGGTGGGCTTCGTCCGCGTGCCCGCGCCCCACCCCGCCGACTTCGTCGTGGAGAACGGGTACTGATGCTCGACCGCGCGTCGCGCCGCCACGTCTTCCCCGTCGCTCTCGCGGGCCTCGTCGCCCTGCAACTCGGGCTGGCGCTCCACTTCGCGCCGCCGGAGGTGCTGTTCGGCGGCGAGCCGATCCTGCAGCTCGCCTCCGACGCGCCCGTGTCGCAGGTGACCCGCGGCGTCGAGGCGCTCGACGGCTGGGCGGCCGGCTGGTCGTACGACGTGCGCCGCTCGGCCGGCGGTCCGAGCGGCACGGCGTGGGACGTGCGCAGCCCCGCCTGGACGCTCACGGCGTGGACGCTGGGACGCCTGGGGGTCCCGGACGCCCCCGCCCACGCCGCGTTCCTGGGACTGGTCCACCTGCTGGCCCCGTGGGTCGTGTTCGCCGCCGCGCTGCTCCTGGGTCTCGGCCGGTGGACCGCCTGGACGGCGGCGCTGCTGGCGACGCTGCTCTGGTACTTCGACGCCCACGCGCATTGGAGCTGGTGGTCGGGCCGGGCCGGCTGGGCCTTCGCCGCCTTCCTCGCGCCGCTGGCGGCGGCGTGCCTCCTGCGCTTCGTCCGCCACGGCCGGACGACGCAGGCCCTCGCCGCGGGGGCGACCCTCGCCGTGCTGCCGCTGGTCCACGTCGCCGCGCTGCTGCCCCTGCTACCGGCGCTGGCGGCCGTCGCCTTGCTCCCGCGCGCGGAGCCGCACG
>CAZMRP010000443.1:0-5041 GCA_964568275.1 uncultured Myxococcales bacterium | reverse complement strand
GCCAGGGCGGGGTCGCGGCGGGCGCGGCGCCAGCGCAGGAAGTAGGCGACGACGGCGGCGAGGCAGACCGCCAGCGCGATGACCTGCGAGACCGACCACATCCAGACCCAGCCGCGCTTGGGGTCCCCGCGGAACGTCTCCAGCACGAACAACGCGCCGGAGAAGACGATCGTGCCGAGCAGGAACACCTGGCCGCCGAAGGTCCGGCGGCGGCGGGCCAGCAGGACCAGGCCGAACAGCAGCAGGCCGGCGGCGGCCGCGTAGAGCTGCACCGGGTGCATCGGCCGCGACCACTCGAGCCCCTGCGCCGCCAGCCCGTAGGCCCGATCGTGCCACTCGAAGGCGGGCGTTCCGGTCGGGAACTGCACGGCCCAGGCCAGCGTGTCCGACGGCCGGCCGAAGTCCGAACCGTGGAGGAACGAGCCGAGGCCGGTGAGGGTCAGTCCGAGCATCACGGCGGGGGTGGCCGCGTCGAACCAGGGCCAGGCGCGCAGGCGCTTGCGCCGCAGGAACAGCCACGAGGCCAGTGCGCCGCCCAGCAGGCCGCCCCAGGCGGTCAGGCCGCCCTGGCCGATCTGCACGATGCGCAGCGGGTTCTCGAACTCGCCGAGGTTGATCAGCACGTACAGCAGCCGGGCCCCCACCAGTCCGGCCACCGCGCCGATGACGAAGGTGTCGGCGACCGTCTCCCGCGGCAGCCCCTCGCGCCGCGCCCAGCGGTGCGTGAGGAACCACGCCGCGAGCAACGACAGTCCGAGCAGGACGCCGTACGAGTAGACCTCCCAACCGAGCAGCGGCACCTTGAACAGAACGGGGTGCACGGGGCAGAGGATAGGCGAAGCCTCGGGTATGATTCAACGGGAACCGGGGGCCGGGCGGTCGGCCACCGGCCAGCGACGGGCGCGAGCCGCCGGAGGGAGCGCGGAAGGAACGACGACCGGGACGCCGAACGGACGGTGCGCACACGGCCGCAGTGGCGGCGGGGGAAGCACGCGATCGTGGATGTCGACGCCTGCACGGCGGCGGAGCGCTTCGCGACGGGTTGAGCGGCGTCAGCCGCCGAGCGTGCGGTACAGCTCGTCGTACTGCCGGGCGGCGACGTCCCACGAGTGGTCCAGCCGCATCAGGCGGCGCACCAGTCGGGCCCAGGCGGGCCGGTCGGCGCGGGCGGCGACGGCGCGCAGCACGGCGCCCAGCAGCGCTCCGGGGTCGATGGGATCGAAGGTGAAACCGGTGCCGGTCTCCAGGCGCGCATCGACGTCGAGCACCGTGTCGGCCAGGCCGCCGGTGCGGCGGGCCACGGGCACCGAGCCGTAGCGCATGGCGATCAACTGCGTCAGACCGCACGGTTCGTAGCGCGAAGGGACGAGGAACAGGTCGCTGCCGGCGTAGGCCAGCCGCGCGGTCGGCTCCTCGAAGCCGACGACCAGCCGCACGCGGCCGGGCTCCGCCGCGGCCAGCCGCTCGAACTCCCCGCGCAGCGTCGCGTCGCCGTCGCCGACGACGACCAGCTGCACGTCGGCCGCGGCGAGCTGGGGCACGATGGCGGCGACGAGGTCGATGCCCTTCTGCGGGGCGAGACGGGCGACGAGCGCGGCGAGGGTGGCCGCGGGCCGCGGCTCGAGCCCCAGGCGGCGCTGAAGCGCCAGCTTGCAGCCGGCCTTGCCTTCCGGCGCGTCGGCGGAGAAGGCGTGCGGCAGGTGCGGGTCGGTGCCCGGATTCCAGAGCTGCGGGTCGAGCGCGTTGAGGATGCCGACGACGGGGCGCGGCAACCCGCGCAGCACGCCGTCCAGGCCGTGACCGCCGTCGGGGGTGAGCAGCTCCGCGGCGTAGCCGGGGCTGACGGTCGACACGCGATCGGCCCACACGAGGCCGGCCTTGAGCGGGCTGATCCGGCCGTAGAACTCGAATCCTCCGGGGTGGAAGTCGGCCGGCTCGAGGCCCAGTTGCGCGAGCTCCCCGGCGTCGACCAGCGGCTGGTGGGCGATGTTGTGGATCGTCAGCAGCACGCGGGCCCCGGCCAGCGCCGGACGTTGGCGCAGGCCGCGGGCCAGGAAGTACGGCACGAGCGCGGCGGGCCAATCGTGGACGTGGAGCACGTCGACGGGGTCGCCGCGTTCGGCCAGCACCTCCAGCGCCGCGCGACAGAAGGCGGCGTAGCGCGGCGGGTCGGCAGGGCCGCCGGTGTAGACCGGCTGCTGCTCGAACAACGCCGGATGGCGCAGCAGCACGACGTCGACGCCGGTGCCCAGCCGCGCCTCCCAGACCTCGATCGACCACGAGGCGGGGCCGAGCTTCACGGTGACGGGCGACAGCCGGCGGGCCAGCGAGCGGGCCCGGGGGTCGACGCCGCCGTGGAACGGCAGCAGGACGGTGACCCGGTGCCCGAGGCCGCGCAGGGCGGAGGGCAAGGCGCCGATGACGTCGGCCAGCCCGCCGACCTTGGTGAAGGGCACCGCCTCCGTGGCGACGAAACAGACGTGCATTCCGGGCGCTCCCTATTCGTTCTTGTGGGCCAGGCCGGCCGGCACGCGGACACCGGGAGGCAGGCCGACCAGCTCCTGGGTTTCGAGGACGATCTCCCGGCACTCGGGCCGGTCGCCGAGGCCGTCGAGCAGCACCTGGGTCGTCTCGACCAGCGTGCGCTCGACCCGCGCCGTCGCCTCGGTGCGCTCGGAGAGGCGCTTGCGCAGCGTCGAGGCCTCGGTGTCCATCGCATCCGCGTTGTGCTCGAGCTGCTCGCGGTACTGGCGGCTCTGCGACTCGAGTCCCGCGCACTCGGCCTCGGTGGAGGCGATGCGGGAGTTGAGATCCTCCAGCTCGTCCTCGCGCGCGGCGACGCGGGCCTCGGCGGCGCCGAGGGCCTGGTAGGCCTCGCGCAGCGGGGCGCCCATCTCGCCGGCCAGCTCGAGCTGGCTGATCCGGCCGCGCAGCGACTGCACGACGCTGCGCGCCTCGTCGACCAGCTTGGCCAGGTGCACCCGCCGCTCGTGCAGCTCGGCGATGCGTCGCCGGCCGTGGGACACCTCGCGCGCCAGCTCCTCGATCCGGCGCCCGACCTGGCCGCGGAAGTCGCGCGCCCGCCGTTCGTGCGCCTCGAGCTTCGAGCCGTCGGCGCCCATCTCGCCCTCGGCCCGGGCGGCCTGCGCGGACAGCTTCCACAGCTCGTCGAGCGCGTGGCCGAGGGGCTTGGGGACGTCGCCGGTGGGGTAGACGCGGGCGATCATCCGGGCGAACATCGCGGCGCGCAGCGACCAGGCGACGACGCCGCTCACGCGCGGGGCGCCGCGCGCGCCGGCCGTCGGCTCGGCCGTCGTCTCCCACGGGTTGCGGGGCGCCTGGCGCTGGAGCGCCTTGACGTCCTCCAGCAGATGGTGGGCGTCGCGGTAGCGCCGGGAAGGCTCCTTCTCCAGCAGCTTGAGCACGATCGACTCGCCGAGCGGCAGCAGCCCGGGAACGTGGCGGCTCGGCGCCACGGGCACCTGGCTGCGGTGCTGCTCCATCACGGCGTTGCGTCCGGGGCCCTCGAACGGCAGCTTGCCGGTCAGCATCTCGTAGAACAGCACGCCCAGCGAGTAGAGGTCCGAGGCCGCGGTGGCCTCGGCGCCCAGCGTCTGCTCGGGCGACATGTACTCGGGCGTACCGAACACGGCGCCGCGGGCCGAGGCGGCGGTCTCCTGCATCAGGCGGGCCAGGCCGAAGTCGAGGATCTTGACGAAGTCCTTCCGGCCGGCGCGCTCCAGCAGGTAGACGTTGTCGGGCTTGATGTCGCGGTGGATCACGCCGAGGTCGTGGGCGCGGGCCAGCGCGGCGCAGCACTGCTCGAGGATGTCCGTGACGCGCGAGACCGGCATCGGCCCGCGGGCGATGATCTCGTTGAGCGGGGTGCCGTCGAGCAGCTCCATCACGAGGTAGGCCAGGCCGTCGTCGGTCTCGCCGTAGTCGTGGATGTCCACGATGTGCGCGTGGTTGATGCGGTTGGCCGCCCGCGCCTCGCGGAGGAACCAGGCCCGCAGGTGGTCGGTGTTCTTGCCCGGGATCAGGATCTTGATCGCCACGATGCGGTCGATCAGCAGGTGGCGGGCCCGATAGACCACTCCCATCCCGCCCGATCCGAGCTGTTCCTCCAGGCGATAGCGGCGGTTGATCACTCGTCCGAGCAGCGCGTCGGCCACGGGAAACCTCCGTTCGCCGTGGTGATAGTCGTGCGCGGGGCACGAGGTCAAGCAGCGGTTTCCGTCCCGGCGCGGACGTCACCCCCGCAGCTTGCGGACGATCATCGCGGCGGGGCCCTGTCCGGCCTCCTCCGCGAAGCTCTCCACGCACTCCGCCAGGAAGCGCCGCCGCAGCGCCCGCGCGTCGGTCCCGACCTCGGCCAGCACCTCCGGCGGCGCCAGCCAGGCGACCCGCACCACCTGCCCGCGCCGTCGCTGGCGGAACTCCGCCCCGCGGCGCTCGAGCTGGACCGGCACGCCCGGGAGCACGTCGATCGGCCCGCCGTCCTCCGCCTCGTAGATGTAGTCGTCCCAGGTGTTGGGCCCGCCGCGGCGGAAGCGACCGACGATGCGGCCCTGGAACGCCCGGCGGGTCCGGGCGTTGGGGTCGAGCACGTCGCGGGCGTCGACCCGCAGCGCCATCGCTTCAGCTCCCGCGGCCCGGCCCGCCGCGCAGCGTCAGCAGCGCATCGACCGCCGTCGGGCGGCCGTCGGCGCCGAGCACGACGGGGTTGAGGTCGGCGGCGAGCAGCGCGGGGGCGGCCTGGCCCAGCTCCCACAGGCCGTTGAGCGCCCGGGCCAGGGCCGCGAGGTCCGCCGGCGCCTCGCCGCGGAACGACTCGAACAGCGCGCGGGACCGCAGGCCGTCCAGCGTCGCCCGCAGCTGCGGCACCGACACGGGCAGCAGCACGAACGCGGCGTCGCGCACCGCCTCGGTCAGCACGCCGCCGAAGCCGACGACGCCGGCGGCGCCGAACGTCCCGTCGCGCAGCCAGCCGAGCAGCAGCTCGCGACGGCCGACGACCTGTGCGGCCACGACGAGCCGC
>CAZMRP010000442.1:0-5041 GCA_964568275.1 uncultured Myxococcales bacterium | reverse complement strand
AAGGGGAGAGAATCATGCCACACGGTTTGCCTGCGAGAGTCACCCGCCGGGAGCAGCGAGGCGGCGCGTCGGATTTCTTCACAGCCTCTGAGGGCTACGTGACTACCGGATCGTTGTGTCTCCCCACTGCTCGGCTCCCGCCTCGCCGCCACCTCTTCTCGTCGCCTCCGCAAACTCGGGGTCTCTGCGGTGACTTCGAGCTCGGGGTCCTTGGCGGCTCTGCGGTTGTGGGGTTCCTCGGTCCCCCTTCTGCGCCTCCGCGGTACCTCCTGCAGCGCCTCGGTCCCTCTCTCCGCGAGTCCGCGGTTGTTGCCGGTGTTCCCCTGAGGAGATGCGTTCCTCCGCGTTCTTCGCGCCTCCGCGGTTCTTCCCGGTCCGCGCGGAGGGAGGGGAGGAGTCGACTACGACCACGACTACGACCACGACTACGACTACGTTGAGGGGGGGGATCAGAGGGTGAGGGTGAGGCCGAGGCCGAAGAAGTCGTGGCCGTCGGGGGAGCGGCCGGCGAGCAGGCTGGGGAGGAGGGGCGGGAGGGTGACGGAGGACGCGACGGCGGCGGCGGACGAGGGGGGCAAGTTCGCCGACGCCAAGGAGTTCAACGTGTGTCTCGGCAAGGCGACGTGCGACGAGTTCGCGGCGTGCATGGCGCCCTTGATGAAGTGAGCGCGCCCTACCCGCTTCCCGACGAGCGCTAATTGATGCGGGTGAAGGAGACGGTTTCGGCGAGGTCGATCTCTTCGGCGGAGAGGAGGGTGACCTCGGTGGAGTCGGCGGGGACGGTGCCGCGGAGCAGCGAGCCGCTGGTGGTATCGAGGGCGAGGAAATCGATGGCGCCGCCGGGCGACAGGCCGAAGCCGTGGAGTTCGTAGGCGGCGTCGATCGGGATGTCCTGTTGGGCGAGCCCGTCGTGGCGGATGAACTTGAGGTTCGTGCCGTCGGTGCCGAACAGGGCGATGATCTGCGGGGCGAAACGGAACGGCAGGCCGCCGACGTCCAGGGTCCGCTCGAGGTCGGTGAAGTGGACGATGGTGGGGGATTCGATGACGGCGCCGTCTTGAACGACGAGGGCCAGCCCGAAGCCGCCGCAGAGGAGGTGGATGCCGTCGGCGAGTCGGTGAGGCGAGCCGCAGTGGCCGACGTGCATGAGGTCGGGGTCCTCGAGGGTGAGGGTATGGGGCACGGCGGTGAAGGTGTCGCCGTCGCGGGTGACGATGTGGAGCACGCGATACGGCGGCAGGGTATCTTCGCGGGCGGCGTCGAGGACGTAGAAGGTGTCCTGGTGCGCGGAGCGGGGCTCTCCGGCGGCGGCGGCGGTACCGTAGCCGAGGTCGGAGAAGGCGCCGAGGCCTTCCATGATCGAGGGGGTTGAGCCGTCGACCGGGTGGATGGCGAAGGTGGAGGCGGGGTCGTAGGTCGAGGGTTTGTAGGCGACGAAGAGGTCGCCGGAGGCGTTGACGACGCTCCACTGGAGGCCGACGACGTCGGGGACGAGGGTGGCGGTGGGTCCGGCGTCGGGGTCGAGGTCGAGGCGGTAGAGGACGTTGCGGTCGAGGCTGTCGGCGGAGGTGACGTAGACGACGTCGCCGGCGAGGTTGGCGACGACGGTGGCGGCCTGCGGGCTGGAGTCGGTCCACGGTCCGGCGTCGCGGATGCCGAGGGCGGAGCAGAAGAGGGCGCCGGTGTCGCGGTGGGTGGCGAGGGTGGAGCAGGGGACGGAGGTGGTGCCGCCGTCGCCGTCGGCGACGGGGGCGTTCCAGCCCCAGGTGGCGAAGAGGATCCAGGCGGGGGTGGGGTAGATGCGTTGGATGGGCGGTTCGGGGTACGAGGTGACGGAGCCGTCGGATTCGGTGACGAAGGAGACGGGGACGATTTCGCCCGACTCGGTGAGGGCGTAGAGGCCGGGGTCGCCGACGGTTTTCGAGCCGGTGCCGGCGACGACGGCGAGGGAGACGACGGTGCGCAGGTCGATGGAGATGTTGTCGCGCAGGACGTGTTGAGCGGGGCCGCCGTCATCGGGTGGCGGGAGGTCGGGCATATCGAGGTGCGGGGTATCAGTGATGTCGTAGGGCCAGCCGTCGGGCGGTCCGGGGTCCGGGGGCCGGAGGGGCAGGCGGAGAGGGAGAGGGAGAGGGAGAGGGAGAGGGTGGCGATGATCCGGTGGGTGGTCATGGGGTGATCGTGGGCTGAGGGAGGCGGGGGGTCAAGTCGACGACGACGACGACTACGACTACGACTACGACTACGACTACGACTACGACTACGACTACGACTACGACCACGACACGGACTAGGAGGGGGGGGGATCAGGCGGCGCCGTGGAGGAGGCGGCGAGGGAGGCGGGCGGCGGCGTGGAGGATTTCGATCTCGACGATTTCGCCGCGGGAGGTGGTGAGGAGAGCGATGCCGTCGGCGACCTCTTCGGCGCCGTCGGGGCGTTTGCGGGAGAGGCGGATGACGAGCACGTCGGCCTCGGGGTCGTAGTGGATCTTCATCGGGGCCTCCACAGGCGTTTCAGCGGATAGGCGGTCACGACGGTGGGTGGAGTGGTCGTGGGGTCGACCGCGACGACGAGCGGCCGACCGTGGAAGCGGCGGGGGAAGCGCCGGACGCATCGGATGAGCTTTCCTGCGCGGCATGTCGCCTCCGGTCGGGTCCAGGTCGCGAGCACCTCGTCTTCACGGATGTGGAACAGCCGCATCCGGTTCCTCGCGTGTCGGGTGAAGGCTAGCATGAAGTCGGCCTGGTCCCCAGCTTCGTCAGCATCCGGACGATGCGCTCGAGCAACTGCTTGGCTTCCGTCACCACGGCCTGGTCCAACACGCCGAGAGTGGCGGCGGCATCGAAGACGGCGGCGCACTCCATCGCCGAGCCGCGGGCGATGGAGAAATGGCGCCTGCGGTCATCCTGTCCGGAGCGCCGACGCCCTCGGCGATGTTGAGTGGAATCGACAGCGCGGCCCGTCGGAGTTGGTCGGCGAGGAAGCCTTGGCCCCGCGGCAGGCTCTCGACGGTCCGCACGGCAAGCGCGAGATGGGAGAGGGAGCAACGATAGACATCCAGGCGTTCGTAAGCGAAGGGCATGGCAGGACGGACATCGCGGGGGAGAGGGGGCAGGCGACCACGACTACCCCTCGACTTCGCTCCCTTCGACAAGCTCAGGGTCTCCGACCCCTCGACTTCGCTCCCTTCGACAAGCTCAGGGTCTTCGACGGGGCAGGCGACTACGACTATGATGGGGGGAGGGAGGGGAGACGACGTTGCCGAAGACGAAGCCGACGAATCCAGCCAAGCCGGTGGCCCGTCCCGCGGCGCCAAGGCCCGAGGTCCCTCTTGCTCCGCAGCCGCGGGGGGGGACGGAGCCGAGCGGAGGGGCGCCGAGGCCGCAGTTGCCGCTCGTGCCGGTCGTGGCGCCGATTCCGGCGCCGGTTCCAGCGCCGGGTCCGGCTCCTGAGGTTGCGGTTCCGCCTGCGGACCTGGCGTCCCGGATCGAGGCGGCGTGCGAGTTCATCCGCTCGCGGAAGGAGGCGCATGCGGCGGCGATTGCGTGGGAGGTGGGGGAGTATCTGTTCGAGAAGACGTTCGGAGGGGATCTGGAGTACTTGGAGAGCAAGGACCGGACGAAGCCGGACTCGCTGAAGGAGATTTCGGAAAGAACGGGGATCCACCGGGTGAGGTTGGCCTCGTGGGTGCGGGCGTACGTGGCGAGGAAGTACCTCGGGCCGGAGGGGATCGACCCCGAGTTGTCGATGACGGAGTTCGAGGCGTTGCGTCCGCTGATTGGGTATCCATCGGCGGCGAAGGCGGCGTTGGAGTTGCGGGACCGTTTGCGGCTGACGACGCAGGACCTGGGTGCGTTGGTGGTGGCGTGGAAGCGGCTGTTGGACGAGGGGGTTGGGTTGGCGGAGCTGCTCGAGCGGCCGTTGCCGCCGACGGTATCGCCGCGGCCTTCGCGGCGGGCAAGGCGGCGGGCGGCTCGGCGGCCGGACCTGACGATCCCGCGGTTGTTGTCGATCGTGTTGCGGTGGTTGGAGCGGTGCGAGCTGTCGGCGGAGCATCGGGGGATTTTGGCGGTGCGGCTCAGCTCGTTGCGGGACTCGCTGCAAGCTCCCTCTCTCGATCCCGATCGTGAGCGCGCGCGGCTCGCTCCGTCGCGGGTTCCGGCGGAGCCGGCGGCGCTGAGGCACGTCGAAGGGAGGGTGGGCGAAGGGGTGCTGGCGGCGGCGGTGGCGTTCATCGAGCAGGCGATGCGGTCGCACACGTTGCAGTTCGCGGTGGAGGTGGGGCGGTATTTGTTCGAGCACATCTACGACGGCGATCGCGCCCTGTTCCACAACGGCGGGCATGCGTGGCAGAGCGACAGCATCCGGAGGATTGCGGACGACGAGCGGGTAGGGTTGGAGCCGCAGTTCTTGTACCGAGCGATCCACGTGTATCTGGTGCAGCAGCAGTTGGAGGCGGCGACGCAGGAGCCGTTGCCGGAGCTGCCGGCCTCGACGTGGAACGCGCTGTGGCCGTTGGAGGATGCGGCGGGGGTGTTGGTGCCGGTGGTGCGATGGGCGGTGGAGGAGAAGGTGGCGGTGCGTCCGGTTGAAGCGGTGGCGGCGGTGGCGGAGACGTTCTTGGCGCAGGGTGGGACGATCGAGGATTTGCTGTGGACGTCGCGTCACCTGGGTCCGCAGACGCCGTTCCAGCGGATTTCGCGGATCTTGGACGTGGTGGAGTCGTTGGTTGCGAGGTCTCCGGTGGCGGGGTCGGGGGTGTCGAAGTCGGTGGCGATTATCGGGTCGTGTCTGGGGGTCCTCGCCGCGTGAACGTGGTCGTGGACGACGGGGAACCGAGCTTCGGGTCCCCGTCGTGCTGTCCCTCGTGGTCGTGGTCGCCTGCCCCGAGCGAAGTCGAGGGGTGGACGCGGTCGACGGGAACCGAGCTTCGGCTGCCCGTCGTGCTGTCCCTCGTGGTCGTGGTCGTGGTCGCCTGCCCCGAGCCTTCAGCGGCGGCTTCGACGTGATCCACCTGGCGGCGGGATGGTGATCCACTCG
>CAZMRP010000441.1:0-5044 GCA_964568275.1 uncultured Myxococcales bacterium | reverse complement strand
CCCCGCGGTGTCGGCGCGCAGGTCCTCGTTGCGGAGCAGCACGTAGCGGTCGCCCTGGTGGTTGCCCGAGCTGCCGTGATTGCCCGTCTGGCCGTGGTAGGCGGCGAACTGCGAGCCGTTCCAGGCCAGTCGCCCGTCGTGCGACCAGTCGTCGATCCAGCGCGAGCCGTCGACGTCGTGCGGCTCGTCGCCCACCAGATGCGTCGCGAACGCCTCGCCTCCCGCGTCGTTGACGCGGACCACCGCCATCACGTCCTCCTCCCGGCGCACCAGCACCGCGGCGCCGTCCGGGAGCGCCACGAACCCGCGCACCTCGGTGCCCGGCAGCGTCAGATCGGGCGCGCGCCGGGCGTCGTTCCCGTCCAGCGGCGTGACGTGGACGCTCCCCGCCCCGTCGGTCCAGCCGACCTTCGCCGTCCCGTCGACCTGCGTCGAGAGGATCACGGGCCGGTCCGCCGAGAAGTACCCGCTGCCCGACGTCTCGACCCGCGCCGGCGCGACGCTCACGGCGGTCACCCGCACCCGGTCCGCCAGCGGCGTCGAGCACGGAACGGGGGGCGTGTCCACCGGCACGTCCGACGGCACCTCCACCGGCACGTCCGGCGGCACCTCCGCCGGCACGTCCGGCGGCACCTCCACCGGCACGTCCGACGGCACCTCCACCGCCACGTCCGGCGGCGTCCCGTCATCCCCGACCTCCGCGTCGCCGGTCCCGTCCGGGACGACCACGGTGCCGTCGTCGCAGCCGAAGGCCGAGGCGGCGGCCACCGCGAGCCAGGTCCAACACCACAGCTTCATCTTCCCCTCCTGTCCCGGCCTACTCTACCCGACCCCAACCTGCCCGACCACTCGATCCCGCCCTCCCCGCCGCCCCGCCCCCGTCCCCCTTCCCCGTTCACCTCTGCTAGGCTGCGACGCGTGGGCCGTCGTCCCTCCAGGACCGTCTTCGTGCTGGCCGCCGGCATCCTCTGCGCCGCATCCGCGACCTGCGCCGAGACGCACGGCGGCGCCCGCGACGCGCGCCCGGCGACGGTCGACGCTCCGGGAGAGGATGTCGCCACGGCGGTCGCGACGGACACGGTCGATGTTCCCGCGCCGAGCGCCGTCGAGCGGGCGGCGGCGGAGTTGGTGCTTCCGGCCGAGCCGCTGACGGCCGACCGGCGGTTCCCGCTCGGGCTGCGCATCCGCAACGACGGGGACGACACGCTGCGGCTGCGTCCCCGGGCCTCGGGCCGCGAACCGACGGGCGTGCTGCGGCTGCGTCGCGAGGGCGCGTCGCTCGGCGAGCACGCGCTGACGGACGCCGGCTGGAAGACCGCCTTCGGCGACGGTCCGGTGGCGCTGGCGCCCGGCGCGACGCTCACCTTCGAGCTGGTCCGGACGCGGGCGCCGACGTCCTTCGGCGACGTCGAGCTGCAGGTCGACTACGAGCTGCTCGGCGAGCGCGGCGCGGCCGTGCCGCTCGAGATCCCCTCCGTCCAGGCGCAGGTCCGCTGGACCGGAGTGACGGTCCTGCACATCGGCGACTCGCTGGTGGCGGGCGGCCTGACCAGCCGGCTGGCCCGGCGGGTCCGCGAGGCGGGGGGCCGCTACGTGCCCGAGGGCTGGGTCTCGTCCAACGCCCCGCGGTGGCTCGGCTCCGAACGGCTGCCGCAGCTGCTGCGGGAGCACCTGCCCGACGTCGTCCTGGTGACGCTCGGCGCAAACGAATACGAGGTCGGCAACCGGGAGGAGTATCTGGGCTGGTACGACCGGCTGGCCGGCCGACTGGGCGCGCGACGACGCTGCTTCTGGATCGGTCCGCCGCGACTGCCGGGCGCCGACCCGTTCGTCGAGGCCGCCCGGCGACACACCGCGCCCTGTCCGTACTTCGACTCGCGCGACGTCGAGCCCGATACCGGGCGCGAGCGCGACCACCTGTCGAAGTCGCGCGGCGAGGAGTGGGCGGACGAGATCTGGGAGTGGCTCGGCAACCAGTGGCGCCCGTGAGCCCGACCGCGCATCGTCCGGCCGGCGGCGTCAGTCGTGCTCGCAGACGTACGGATACCGGTCGTCGCACCGCGCGTCGTTCCACTGCCCCCGCACCGCCATCTGGTTCAGGTTCGCGCAGTCCTCGCCGGGCCACGAGCCGGAGTTGTTCGGCTCCCCCGCGTACCAGTTGCGGTAGCTCGAGGACCCCGAGGCCCAGACCCAGTTGCCCTCGCTGCCGCGGTCGTTGAGCCCGATCCACCAGGGGCCCGCACCCACGACGGTCGCGGTGTCGGCGAGGAAGCCGTTCTCGGCGGCGTCGTTGACCGTGACCAGGTAGTAGCCCGACAGGCCGCTGCAGTTGTCGCGCGCCGTCGTCCACCCGACGGTGCCCGTGCAGAACTGGTAGACGTGGCCGCCGTGGACGCCCGGGGTGCAGCCGCTGCAGGTGCCGGGAGCGTCGTCCGGATGGCCCGAGCAGTCCTGGTCCACGCCGTCGCAGGTCTCGACGGCCCCGGGGTGGATCGCCGGCCGCGTGTCGTCGCAGTCGGTGCCGCCGCAGGCGGCATCCCGGTACGTGTCGCCGTCGACGTCCGGCCCGAGGTGCACGCAGGCGCCGACGCCGCCGGCGGCGGTCGGATCGCACGAATCCACGGAACACTCCAGTCGGTCGTCGCACGTCGGCGCCGTCCCCGCCACGCAGCCCGCGCCCACCCGGCAGACCTCGGCGCCGTTGCAGAACGCGCCGTCGTCGCAGCGCGCGTCGTCCGGGACGTGGACGCAGGCGCCCGTTCCGGACGTGCAGGTATCGACCGTGCAGGCCACGCCGTCGTCGCAGCTCACCGGCGTCCCGGGCCGGCAGCCGAAGGCCGGGTCGCAGCTCTCGACACCGTTGCACGGCTCGGCATCGTCACAGTACCCGTCGTCCGGCGTGTGGACGCAATCTCCGACGACCAGGTCGCAGCGGTCGGCGGTGCATTCCACGTGGTCGTCGCAGGCCCCGGGAGTGAAGTCGTTGTGACAGGTGTGAGTGGCCGGGTCGCAGACGTCGGTGGTGCACGTCACGCCGTCATCGCAATCGGCCGGATCGGCGACGTCCGGCTCGACGTCCGCGTCGGCGTCCGCGTCGGCGTCCGCGTCGGCGTCCGCGTCCGCGCCGCCGTCCGCGTCCGCGTCGGCGTCCGCGTCGCCGCCGACCTCCGCATCGTCGTCGCCGTCCGCGTCCGCGTCGCCGTCCGCGCCGACTTCGCCGCCGGTCTCGCCGCCGCCGTCGTCGATCGCGTCGGCGTCCTGGTCCGCGAGGCCGTCGGTCTGGAGCCCGCAGCCCGCCGCCGCCAGCACCGCCGCCAGCAACACCGACACGCCTTGCCGACAGTGCCTCATCGCACCCGCGAGAGTAGCACAGCGAGCGGCTGGGAAGGACTAGGACGACCCGGGCGACGCCAGCATCCCGGCCTCGCGGAACCAGGCGTAGGCGTCGGCGACGGTCTCGCGCAACGGGCGGTGGGTGTAGCCCAGCTCCGCGGCGGCGCGCTCGCAGGAGATCCTGCGGTTCGACTCGAGCGCGTGGAGCGAGTCGGCGGTGTACAGCGGGCGGCGTCCGGTGACCCGGGCGAAGGCGGTCATGAACGGCACGCCGACGCGGGCGAGCCAGAACGGGGCGACGAAGCGCGGGGCGCGCACCCCGGTCACTTCCTCGGCCAGCGCCGCCAGCTCGGCCACCGAGCGCCATTCCCCGGACAGCAGGTAGTTGCGCCCGGTCCGACCCTGCCGTTCGGCGGCCAGCGCCCCGGCCACCACGTCGCGGACGTCGACCCAGTCGAAGCCGCCGTCGACGAGCGACGGGAGGCGGCGGTGGTACAGGTCGAGCAGCACCTGGCCGACGGCGGAGGGCTTGAAGTCGAACGGCCCCATGATCGCGGTCGGGTGGACGATCACGGCGTCGAGGCCGCGCCGGACGCCGTCGAGCACCTCGCGCTGCCCGCCGGCCTTGCTGCGGTCGTACGCCATCTCCTTCGGGTCGTCGACCAGCGGGCGGTCCTCGTCGAGGTGCTCGAGCAGCGGGGGCTGGGTGAAGGCGTGGATCGAGCTGAAGTGGACGAGGCGCTTGACCTTGGCGTCGAGGCACGCGGCCACGACGTTGCGCGGTCCCTCGACGTTGGTCCGGTGGACGATGCCGCCCGGGTCGCCCTCGATCGAGATCTTGGCCGCCAGGTGGTAGACGACCTCCGCGCCGTCGAACGCGGCCCGCAGCGAGTCCGGTTCGAACACGTCGCCCCGCACGCGCTCGACGTCCAGCCCGTCGATCGCCCGCGTGTCGTCGCGGACCATGCAGCGCAGCTTGCGGCCGGCGCCGAGCAACGCCCGCACCAGATTGCCCCCCACGTGCCCCGAGGCCCCCGTGACGACCACCGTCATGACGTCTTCCACTCCGTTCCGGCTTGTGGCCGGGCGATCGACTAGATAGCGGTGCCGGCACCCCGCTGGCCAGCGAAATCAAGGGCTCCGGCCGGGGGCGTGCGGGTTCGAACACCGGGGCCGACCGGCCCGCGCCGGGGCCCGGACGGCGGCGGGCCGCCGGAGGCGCGGGGCCGAGGTTCCCGGTGGACACCCGGAGCGCTCCCGGCTAGATTCACCCGCGTGGTGCAGGGGAAACAGCCGGGGCGGGACGGTCTCGGTTCTCGCGAGTGCGCGATGTTCGCCGCGACGAGCGACGGCATCGTGTTGACGGACCTGCAAGGCAACATCGTCGACGTCAACCCGGCCTTCTGCGCCGCGACCGGCTACTCGCGCGAGGAACTGCTCGGGCAGAACCCGCGGATGATGAAGTCCGACCGGCACGACGCCGAGTTCTACCGGCGGCTGTGGCAGGCGCTGGTGCACGAGGGGCACTGGCAGGGGGAGATCTGGGACCGGCGCCGGAACGGCGAGCTGTGCGCCAAGTGGCTGACGATCGACGCGGTGCGCGACGAGCGGGGGAACCCGACGCACTACGTGGGGGTGTTCTCGCAGCTGTGCACGGCGCAGCGCAAGGAGTCCGAGGTCGAGCGGGCGCTGCACGCCGACCCGCTGACCG
>CAZMRP010000440.1:0-5052 GCA_964568275.1 uncultured Myxococcales bacterium | reverse complement strand
CGAAGAACGCGAACACCACGCCGAAGCCCGCCACCTCGCCCAGCGCAGCGGCCACGAAGACGACGCGGCGCCGGACGACCCACACGCCGAGGTAGCCGCAGAGCAGCCCGGCCACGGCGCCGGCGACGACCTGGTTGCCCCAGATGTCCGCATGGTCGAAGAAGCCCGGCACGGCTAGGCGCCCTCCGCGCAGCCGCCGGAGTGTTTGACGTCCGACTCGCGCAGCACGACCAGGTGCTCGCCGACGCACTCCACCTGCACCGGCACCTCGTACAACTCGGTCAGGATCTCCCGCGTCAGCATCTCCTTCGTCGGGCCCATGCGGAACAGCCGTCGGTCGTGGCGGATGAAGGCCAGCCGCGCGGCGTGGTTCATCACGGTGGACAGGGCGTGGGAGACCATCAGCATCGTCATCCCGCCGCGATTGAGGTCCGCGAGCAGGTCCATCACGGCGCCCTCGCCGGCCACGTCGGTTCCCGTGGTCGGCTCGTCGAGCACCATCACGTCGGGCTCGCCGGCCAGCGCCCGGGCGATGATCGCGCGTTGTTGCTGGCCGCCCGAGAGGTCGCGGAACGGCCGGTCGGCCAGTTCCGCGATCCCGACCCGTTCCAGCGCCTCGCCGACCTTCCGCCGATCCTCGCGGCCGGGGAAGCGCAGCAGGCCGAGCCGCGCGGTGCGACCCATCATCACGACCTCGCTCAGGCTGAGCGGGAAGACGCGGTCCAGGTGTTCGCGCTGGATCACGTAGCCGAAGCGCAACGGGCCGCCGGACGGGCTCGGCGCGCGGACCACCTCGCCCCGCACCGGCGGGATCAGCCCCAGCACGGTGCGCAGCAGCGTGGTCTTGCCGCCGCCGTTCGGCCCCACCAGGCCGACGAACTCGCCCCGTGCGAGCACGAAGTCGATCCCGTCGAGCAACACTCGGCCGGAGTAGCCGATCGCAATTCCCGAGCAGCGGATGAGCGGATGCTCCGCCATCGCGTTCCTCCCGTCACAGCCTCGACCCCCGGGGTTTCCGGGTGCTGGTTTCGGCTAGACGGGAGGTCCGCGGGCGAAGACGCAGGGCAGCCAGAGGGCGCGCGTCGGGTGTTCCGGCAGGACGACCAGCGGGGAGCAATCGTGCGACGGCGTCGGCAGCAGCGGTGCGGCGACCTCGGCGAGGCCGCCGACCAGGACCTGGCAGGCCAGACACCCGGCGTCGTTCTCCTCCGGTGCACCGCCGCCCGGATCGTGCCCGGCGCAATGCCCGTGCAGGCCCAGGTGCAGCGAGGAGCCGAGCAGGAAGGCCAGTGCCGTGGCGACCGCCGCTCCGCGCACGAGGTGTCCGTTCCGGCCCCGCATCATCGCCCGCGCACCGTACACGCTCCCCCGGACCCGATCAACCCGCGCGCCGTCCCGTTGTTCCGGGCGGACACGCGGGCACGGCTTCGACCGGCCGGGCGGGGCTTCGATTCACGGCTCCGGAGCGGCGGGGAGGGCTGGACAGTGGACCGAGGGTGAAGTAGTGCCGGGTCGCGGGGGGAGGCAGGAGGCCGCCGATGGACAGACGGGCCTTCGGATGCGACGACGCGTCGGGACCGGTGGAGCGGGCCGTGGAGATCCCGCCGTTCCTGGCGATGGACGTGATGGCCGACGCCGCGGCGCTCGAGCGTGCCGGCCGCGACATCGTGCACATGGAGGTGGGGGAGCCGGACTGGCCGGTCGACGAGCACGTGGTCGAGGCGGCGGTCCGCGCCCTGCGCGACGGCCGGGCCCGCTACACGGTCACCGAGGGCATCCTCCCGCTGCGCGAGGCGATCGCGGCGCGCTACCGGACGCGCTACGGCGTGGAGGTCGACCCGGACCGGATCCTGGTCACGCTGGGCGCCAGCCCGGCGTTCTTCCTGGCCTGGGGCGCGCTGCTCGACGCGGGCGACGAGGTGCTGATCCCGGACCCGCACTACGCCTGCTACCCAGGCCAGCTCGCGTTCCTCGGCGGCCGCCCGGTCCGCTTCCCGCTGGACGTCGCCCGCGGCTACGCCTTCGACTTCGACGCGCTGCGCGCGCGGCTCGGCCCGCTGACCAAGGCGATCCTGCTCAACTCCCCCTCGAACCCCACCGGCACGGTCGCCTCGCGGGCGGAGTTGGACCGGCTCGGCGAGCTCGGCCCGTGGATCGTCTCGGACGAGATCTACCACGGGGTCGAGTACGGCGCGGAGCGGGCCGACACGATGTTGCGGCACGGCGAGCGGGTGTTCGTGATCGACGGCTGTTCGAAGCGTTGGCGGATGACCGGCTACCGGCTCGGCTGGATCGTGCTGCCGCCGGCCTTCGTGCGCTGCGTGCGCAAGATGCACCAGAACTACTTCCTCTGCGCCTCGGAGTTCGTCCAGCGGGCCGCGCTGGCGGCGGTGAGCGGCCCCCAGGATTCGGTGGACCGGATGGTCGAGGAGTACGACCGCCGGCGGCGCGTGCTGGTCGACGGCCTGCGGCGGCTCGGGTTCCGCATCGACTACGAGCCGGCCGGGGCGTTCTACGTGCTGGCCGGCGCCGAGCACCTGGGGGACGACTCGGTGGCCGTCGTCCGCCGCATCCTCCGGGAGACCCTCGTCGCGGTCACTCCCGGGGCCGACTTCGGTCCCGCGGCGAGCCGTTGCTTGCGCTTCTCGTACTCGGCGTCGCTCGAGCGCATCGAGGAGGGGCTGCGGCGGCTGGCGCCGCTGGCCCGCGGCGGCTGAGCCGCGCGGCGAGGGCTACGGGGAAGGCGACGGGAGCAGTTCGAGCGGCGCCGGGTCCGATCGCAGCCCGGCCGCGTACGGGGTCCCCGGCAGCCCGCCCTCCAGCCGCACCGTGATCCCCGCGAGCCCGTCGGGCAGGCCGGTCAGCGGGAATCCCAGCTCCTCGGTCGTCGGTCCCGGCGGCAGGGGGATCGCCTGGTCCTCGGCGTAGGGCGACTGGTGGTAGTTGTAGGCCTGCCGCGCCAGCTCGGAGCCGTCCGGGCGCAGCAGCACGACCGTCAATCCGTCGAAGGCCGAGTGGAAGTTCGTGCGGACCGTCAGCTCGCGGCCGGTGTCGTTGTGCAGCGCGGCGGCGCAGCGCACGAGGAGGTCGCCGTCGGCCCCGCGTTCGGCGGTCGCCGAGGCCAGCGCGAGGGAGACGCCCGGCGCGGCGGCGGGGGAGGCCTCGGTGGGCTGGGGGGTGCCGCGGGGGCAGCCGGCCGAGCCTGCGGGGACGAGGAGCGCGAGGACGGCGCCGAGCGGGAGCGTGCGTGGGTGGGGCATCGATTCCTCCCCGCGGCCGGAGTCCGACCGCGCTCCGGGCAGCCTAGCCCATCGGGGGAACTCGGGCTACGATGCGGCGCATGTGGCGGAAGACGAGGCGACCCCGGTGGTCCCGACCGACGACCGTGCCGGTCCTGGCGCTGGCGGCCGCCGCGGGGCTGGCCTTCCCCGGCCCGTCGCGGGCGCAGTGCGACGCGCCGGGCAACCTGTTGTTCGGGATGAACATCGACCCGGCGAACCCCGGCGGCAATCCCGATGCCGCCGCGCTGCAGGCGCTCGGGGCGCGCTGGGTCCGGATCGAGTACAAGCACTGGCTCGGGTTCGCGTTCTACGACGGCGCGATCGCCGCGCGGCGCGCGGCCGGGATCAAGGTGCTGCTGCTGGTGGACTACTCGTCGTTGTCGACGGGCAAGCCGCGCTCCGACGCCGGGGCTGCCGAGTGGACGGCGTACCGCGCGGCGTTCGCGGCGGCGGTGCGCGACCTCGCGGCGCACTACGGCGACGGGGTCGACGCCTGGGAGGTGTGGAACGAGCCCGACCTGTTCGACCCCGGCAGCGGCTACGACCCGGGGATTCCGGCGGAGCAGTTCGGTCCGTTCCTGGTCGACGCGGGGACGGCGATCCGTGCGCATTCCACGAGGCCGCTGATCGTGGGGGGGCTGGCCAGCGGGGACGTGGGGTACTACACGCGGGCGCGCACGGCGGCCGGCGGCGCGCTGGCGTACCAGGGAGTGGGGATCCACCCCTACGGCCAGCGGGCGCCGGACGGCTGGCCCGACGCGAGCTGGGGTTTCGGCGACCTGTCGGACCTCTACGACCGGTACTACGCGGCGGCGGGGCTGCCGTTGTGGGTCACCGAGCTGGGGACGGTCGATTCGGCGCGGCAGGCGGAGTACCTGCGCAACGTCTACACGCTGACGCGGGACTCGTACCTCTCGCGCGTGCCGGTGGTGCTGTGGTTCTGCTGGTCGGACGCGATGGTCCCGCCGTTCGGGGTGGTCGACGCGGGCGGGGGGCGCAAGGCGTCGTACGACGCCTACGCGGCGCTCGCGCCGGACTGGGACCCGGCCTGCGGGTCGACGACGCCGACGGACGCGGACGGCGACGGCTGGTCTCCGCCGGCGGACTGCGACGACGGGGATCCCGGCATCCATCCCGGGGCGAGGGAGGTGTGCGGCAACGGGGTCGACGAGGACTGTTCGGGGAGCGACCTGGCGTGCACGCCGGGCGGCGACGCGACGTTCGAGTTCGTCCCGGCGGCGCCGACGACCGGCGCGACGGTGACCTGCCGCGTGACCGACGACTACCCGCACGGCAACGTGGGGCTGGCGCCGACGGGGCCGAGCGGTCTGCAGCCGGCGACCTGGGGCGGCGTGGAGGACCTCGGCGGGCGCTGGCGCTGGACCTGGACTTTCCCGGTGCCGGCGCCCGGCCTGTACACGGTGCGGTTCACGGCCGACCCGGGGGCCGCGACGCTCTACGGCGAGACGACGTTGTGGGTCGCCGAGCCGACGAGCGACGCGGACGGGGACGGGTCGCCGGTGGGGGAGGACTGCGACGACACCGACCCGGAGCGGCGCCCCGGCTTGATCGAGATCTGCGACGGCAAGGACAACGACTGCGACGGGCTGACGGACGAGACGTGCGGGGCGGACGCGGACGTCGACGTTCCCGCGGACGACGCGGTCGCGGGGGACGGCGACGCGGACGTCGAGACGTCGTCGGAGGGGGAGACGGGGACCGACGCTCCGGGCGACGGTCCCGTCGGCTGGCTCTACGTCGACGACGGCTG
>CAZMRP010000439.1:0-5054 GCA_964568275.1 uncultured Myxococcales bacterium | reverse complement strand
GTGTCGCGCAGCACGTCCTCGTCGCCGACGTCCCCGGGCCGCAGCAGCCGTTCGACCGTCCCCGCCAGTCGCGCGGCGTCGGGTCGGAGCCCCGCGCCGGCGGCGAACGTCAGCAGCCGCTCCCGCATCGCGGCGGCGCTCGGCGGCCGGTCCCGCGGCTCGCGCGCCAGCGCCTGCAGCAGGAGCTCCCGCAGTTCCAGCGGCGTCCGTTCGTCCAGGTCCTCCGCCAGGTGCAGGCGGACGTCGCGGATGTTGAGCAGCAGGGCGATGTCGGTCTGCCCGCGGAACGGCGTGCGCCCGATGATCAGCTCGGCCAGCAGCACCCCCACCGCGAACAGGTCCGAACGCGCATCCAGCGGCTGGTTGCGGATCTGCTCGGGCGACAGGTACCGGATCTTCCCGCGCAGCCGCTGCCGCCGCTGCTGCTCGACCTCCGCGCTGGAGATCAACGCGATCCCGAAGTCCCCGACCTTCACCTCGCCCCGCCGCGACAGCAGGATGTTCGACGGCGAGATGTCCCGGTGCACGATGCCCAGCGGTGCCTGCCGCTCGTCGGTCAGCCCGTGCAGATAGGACAGGCCGGACAGCGCCTCGGTGACGATCCACAGCACCTGGTCCAGCGGCAGGGTCTCGATCTGGCGGGCCAGCCGTCGCGTCACCTTCCAGCCGTCCAGCCCCTCCACGTATTCGATCACCATGAAGCAGCGGTCGTCGACCACCCCGCCGTCCACCACCTGCACCACGTTCGGGTGACGCAGCCGCTCGGCCAGCCGCCGCTCCTGTTCGAACAACTCGATGAAGTTCGGCGCGCGGGCCAGATCCGGCAGCAGGCGCTTGAGCGCGTAGCGTTCGTGGTAGCGCCGCGGGTCCTGCGGCCGCGCCAGGAACACCTCCGACATCCCGCCCTGGCCGATGCGCCGCAATAACGTGTAGTTCCCGAACGGGGTGGGCTCGAAGCGGGTGTCGCGGGCGGTCATCGGTCGGGGTCCCATCTGCTCGCGTCGCCGGTCGGCGGAAAGGGGGCCTTGCGACCACAGGTTGACATCGGAAGCTACCGATAGCATAAGGACCGCGCGAATGTCACATCGATCCATCGGCATCGCCCGGCGGCCGGGAATCTGCGAGGACCCACGGCCGGTCGGAACGAGAGGGAGGGCACGATGAACGCGAAACAGACCGCTCCGGCCAGGCCCGGCATCGCCACGCTCAAGACGCGCATCCCGATGGTCGGACGGCTCAAGGAGATGGAGACCCTCGAGGACGTGCTGAAGAAGGCCGTCGAGCAGGAATCGCCGATGACCGTGACGATCCTCGGCAACCGCGGGATCGGGAAGTCGCGGCTGCTGGTGGAGTTCCTGCAGAAGACCCGCCAGGCGCGGCCCGGAACCCAGATCTACCGGGCGGTGTGCCAGGAGTCGACCGGGACCTACGGCGTGTTCGCGCGCCTGCTGCGGGCGCGCTTCGGGCTGCTGGAGGGGATGGACGCGACCGAGGCGCGGGCCAAGTTCCGCGAGCAGATGACCAGCCTGCTCGGCGACCAGCGCGTCACCGAGTTCGTGCACTTCCTCGGCTCGTTCATCGGCCTGCGCTACCCCGACAACCCGTTCATCCGCACGATGGAGGCCAATCCCGAGCAGGTGGCCGAGATCCGCAAGACGGTGCTGCGGCGCTTCTTCGAGGTCGACGCCAAGGGCAAGCCGACGATCTACACCTTCGAGGACGTCGAGGAAGCCGGCCAGGAGGAGACGCTCGACATCATCGACCACCTGTCGCGCAAGTCCAGCGGCTCCCCGCTGCTGTTCGTCTGCACCGCGACCCACGAGATCCACGTCCGGCGCCCCAACTGGATGGAGGGGCTGGGCGACCGGCACGTGATGATCGAGCTCGGGCCGCTGTCGCGGCTCAACTCCGAGCGCTACCTGACGACGTTGCTGTCGGCGGTCGAGGCCCTGTCCGACGCCCTGGTCCAGCGCGCCTGCAACATGGCCGGCGGCAACCCGTACTTCATCGAGCAGATCGTCAAGATGCTGCTCGAGAACGGCACGGTGGCCCAGGACGCCGAGGGCAAGTGGAAGGTCAATCTCGACCGGTTGTCGGCGGTGCGCCTGCCGATGTCCGTCGAGGAGGCGATCCAGGCCCGCATCGGCGCGTTGACCCCGGCCGAGCGCGACACGATGGAGAAGGCCTGCGCCTTTGGCTCCGTGTTCTGGCTCGGCGGCCTCGTGGCCCTCGGCCGCGCCGACGCCGAACCGCCCGAGATCTGGGGCGGCTCCGCCGACCTGGCCCCCCACATCCGCGACGTGATCGGCGGCCTCGTGCAGCGGGACTACATCATGGAGGTCCCCGATGCGACCTTCGAGGGCGACCAGGAGTTCATCTTCAAGCACAATCTCGAGCGCGACATGATCCGGCGGATGACGAGCCCGACCAAGCTCAACCGCTACCACGGGCTGATCGGCGAGTGGCTCGCGTACCGGATCCACGGGCGGGAGGACGAGTTGGAGATGCTGGCCGAGCATCACGCGCGCGGCGGCTCCAAGCCCAAGGCCGCCGCCAGCTACTTCCAGGCCGCGAACCACGCCCGGGAGCGCTACGCCAACGCCAAGGCCGTCGAGTACTACCGCCGGGCCCTCCAGCATCTCGATCCGGCCGACATGGTCACGCGCTTCGAAGCCCTGCACAACCTGGGCGACGTGCTGCAGAACCTCGGCCGGATGGACGACGCCCTGCAGTGCTTCGAGGAGATGCGCCGCATCGCCTGGCGGCTCGACATGCGCCGCAAGGGCGGCGTGGCGCACAACCGCATCGGCCGCGTGCTGCGCGAGCTGGGGCGGCTCGACGAGGCCCTGCGCCACCTCGGCACCGGCCACGTGCTGTTCTCGATGGCCGAGGACCACCGCGGCGTCGCCTCGTCCCTCGACGACATCGGCAAGGTCCACTGGCGGCGCGGCGAGTACAAGGTCGCGCTGCAGCAGATGCAGAAGGCGATCGAGATCCGGCGCAAGATCGGCGACCTCCGCTCGATCGCCCTCTCGCTCAACAACCTCGGCCTGGTCCACCAGGATTCCGCCCAGTTCGAGGAAGCGCTGCGGTGCTTCACCGAGTCGCTCGACATCCGTCGCCGGATCAAGGACGTCCCGGGCCTGATCATCTCGCTCAACAACCTGGGCACCGTCCACCAGGACTCCGGCGAACACGACCGAGCGATCCAGCTCTGGCAGGAGGCGCTCACCGAGGCCCGCCGCATCGACGACCGCCTGCGCCAGGCCTACCTGCTCACCAACATCGGCGTCTCCGAATACCAGATCCGCCGCTACGCCGACGCGATCAAGACGCTCGGCGAGGCCCAGGAGATCGCCACCCAGCTCGGCGACCACCTGCTCCAGGGCGAGACCTCCCGCGCCATCGGCAAGACCCGGATGCTGATGGGCGACTACGCCGGCGCCCGCGAGGCGCTCAAGGTCGCCCTCGGCCACTTCGAGGCGATGCGCTCGAAGATCCTGGTGTCGATCGCCCTGCGCACGCTGGCCGAGGTCACCTTCGCCGGCGGCTGGGGCGAGGAGGAGGAGCGCAACGCGGACCTGCTGTTCAAGCGGTCGCTCACGATCTGCGAGGAGATCGGCGACACCTTCGAGCGCGCCAAGACCTTGCGGTCGTATGCCGAGATGCTGGCCAAGCAGGGCCGGACGAAGGCGGCCGAGGAGGCCAAGGCCGAGGCGGAGAAGATCCTCGGCGGCCTGCAGGAGCCGAGCCTCGGCGCCGCCCGCGAGTCGGCGCGCATCGAGGACTCCGACCTCCAGTCCGAGATCCCGATCGTGGTCGACGGCGTCGAGGACTAGCCCGTCGACCGGCGATCCCGCTTGCGCGGTGCCGCGCAAGCCGACATCATCGATGGCCGCCGGAGACGCGCGATGGTCGAGAATCACCCGCCCGCTCCCCCGCCGCCCGGGACCGCCGTCGTCCCGCCGGACTGGCCCGACCGCGTCCCGGCCGCCGTGACCGCGGTCTGCCGGCGGCTGCGCGACCACGGCAGCGCGGCCTACGTCGTCGGCGGCGCCCTGCGCGACCTCGCCCTCGGTCGCCCGCTCCCCGCCGACTGGGACGTCGCCACCGCCGCCGTCCCGCAGCGCGTGGTCGAGCTGTTCCGCCGCGCCATCCCCACCGGCCTGCCGCACGGCACCGTCACCGTCGTCGTCGACGGCCGGTCGATCGAGGTCACCACCTTCCGCGGCGACGGCGCCTACGCCGACGGCCGTCATCCCACGGCGGTCACCTTCGTCGACCGCGTCGAGGACGACCTCTCCCGTCGCGACTTCACGGTGAACGCCATCGCCGGCGACCCGCTCACCGGCGAGCTGATCGACCCGTTCGGCGGTCGCGAGGACCTGGCCGGCCGGCGGCTGCGCGCCGTCGGCGACCCCGACGCCCGCTTCGCCGAGGACGGCCTGCGCCCGCTGCGCGCCGCCCGTTTCGCCGCCACCCTCGAGTTCGACGTCGAGCCGGGCACCCGCGCCGCCCTGGCCCGGCACCTCGACGTGTTCCGTCGCGTGTCCCGCGAGCGCGTGCGCGACGAGCTGGTCAAGCTGCTCGGGGCTCCCCGGCCCTCGGTCGGCCTCCGGTTGCTCGCGGAGAGCGGGCTGCTGGCGGAGATCCTCCCCGACCTGGCCCGCGCCGCGGGCTTCGCGCAGAACCGCTGGCACGAGTTCGACCTGTTCGAGCACACGCTGCGGGCCGTCGATGCGGCGCCGCGGGGCCCCGTGCGGCTGGCCGCCCTGCTGCACGACCTGGGCAAGCTGGAAACCGCCGCCTGGTCCGACGACAGGAACGACCGCACCTTCCACGGACACGAACAGCGTTCGGCCGCGCTCGCGGCGGCCTGGCTCCGCGCCACCCGCTTCCCCTCGCGGAACGTCGAGCAGGTCGCGGCGCTGGTGGCCCACCACGGCGTGTACTACGACGACGAGTGGACCGACGCCGCGGTGCGCCGCTGGCTGCGCCGGATCGGCCCCGAGAACCTCGCCGACCAGCTCGCGCTGCTCGAGGCCGACCTCGCC
>CAZMRP010000438.1:0-5055 GCA_964568275.1 uncultured Myxococcales bacterium | reverse complement strand
CCGCCCGCGTGCAGCGCCGCGCCGAGCGCCGCGCCCGCCAGCGCGCCCTGCTGCGCGGCGGCGAGCTGCGCGAAGACCAGCGCGTCCGATTCCCAGTCGTCGCCGACGAGGACCAGCTCGGCGCGCGCGGGGAGGCGCGCCAGCAGCCGCCACAGCGCCGTGAGCTTGTACTCGACCTGCGAGCGCAGCCGGTCGAGCTGCAGGCGTCGCGCCAGGCGGAGCTGGTCCTTGAGCACCAGGCCGTCCGGCTCCAGGCCGTCGAGCAGCATGCGGCGGCGCAGGACGCCCTCGAGCTGCGGCGGGCTGGCGCTGACGAAGTACAGCGGCACCTGGGCCGGCCGCTCGCCCGGACCGCGGCGGCACTCGCGCAGCACGTCCACCACGCCCGGCACGGTGCGCTTGTCGATCGCCATCTCGAGCGGCAGGCGGAGCAGGCCGCGGAGGCTGGAGAGGTCGGTGTCGAGGTAGGTGCGGTCGACGTCCCAGACGTGGACCGGGCCGGCCCAGTCCGCCGGCAGGGAACGCTCGTCGACCAGCCGCAGCGGGTAGTCGTCGCGGTCCGCGGGCGGGGCGTCGCTCAACCGGCGGCCCCCGGCCGTCCGGCGACGCGTTCGTCGAGGTCGAAGCCGTCGAGGCGGTTGCGGTAGTAGAACAGCAGGTTGGGGTCGCCGGGGAACAGGCGGTCGCCGCGCCGGGCCAGCACCGGGTGGGTGTGGTAGGTGCCGAAGTAGCGCAGGCCGTCGTGGACCACCTCCTGCGCGTCGAAACCGAACGGCACGGCGTCGGGGCCGAGCCGCCCCTCGGCGACGCGGGCGGCGATGCCGTCGCGCAGCCGTTCCAGCGCGGGATAGACGTCGTCGAGCGGCACGCCGCCCAGTTCGCCGGCGGTGCGCAGGAAGCGGAACAGGTCGCGGTCGCGGGCCCGCTCGCGCAGCAGCCCGAAGGCGGCGAAGGCCAGCAGGTGGGTCGGCAGGAACGTGACCTGGCGCTGCTGCTCGGCCACCACCGCCCGGCCCAGCCGGCGCGTCAGCTCCTCGTCGCGCTCCGCGTCGGGCGCCGGGCGGCCGTCGACGGCGAGGGCGGCGGCGAGGTCCACGGGCGCCCCGTGGTCGTCGAGGCTCCGGCCGTCGGGGCCGATGCGGTGGCCGAGGGGATCGAACGGCTCGCCGACGTTGAGCACGATGCGGGAGTCGAGCGAGATCAGGTTGCGGACGAAGTTGAAGATTCGCCGCGGCTCGGAGAACTCGTCGTCCTCGATGATGTAGCGCGACTTGCCCGCCTCCTGCAGGTGGTCCTCGATCAGCGTCTGCGCCTCGAGTACCAGGCCGAAGGAGACGGTGCAGGGGACGACGTAGACCGCGGAGCGCTCGCGGCCCCGCCGCAGGTTGTGGCTCAGCGCGTGCAGTCCCGCCCCCAGCAGCCCCAGCTTCAAGCGCCGCTCGACGGCGCCGGAGCGGCTGCGGGTGCCGCCCGGGAAGAACAGGTTGTGGTAGCCGTACTCGAGGGAGACGGCGGCGTACTCCTTGAGCACCGCCTTGTAGAGCGCGTTCTTCTTCTTGCGGTCGACGCGGTAGGCGCCGAGGTGCCGGAGGAAGAACGAGAGCAGCGGGTTGCCGAACAGGTTGAGGCCGGCGCCGTAGGTGAAGGGGGGCAGCCCCATCTTGAACAGCGCGTAGCCGAGGACGATCGAGTCCATGTGCGACTGGTGCGTCGGGGCCAGCACCACGGTGCCGCGGGCCGCCGCCTCGCGCAGCCGGTCGACCGCGCCGCGGATCTCGATCCGGTCGCCGAGGTCCGGGAGGCGGGGCAGGCGCCCGAGCAGCGAGAGCGGGGAGACCGCGTTGACCAGCAGGCCCGAGGCGACGGGCAGCACGCGCGTCGAGAGCTCGTAGATCGCGGGGTCGAAGTAGCCGAGCACCTCGCGGGCGAACCGTTCGGCCATCCGTCGCACCAGCTCGAGCTGCTCCGTGGTGGAGACGCGCCGCAGGCGGCGGGCGGTCTCGCGGTACCAGGCCTGCTCCTGCCTCGCGGCCCGCGTGGGCGGCGCGGCCTCGAGCCGCAGGCGCTCGTTGTACAGCACGTCGGCCGCGACCTCCTCGATGCTCGGCCCGCCGGCCTCGGCCGCGACGCGCACCGCCTCCACCACCCGGTCGACGACCTCGACGACGGCCCGTTCCTGGTCTTCCCGGCGCATGACGCCCCCTCGCTCCCCCGGTCCGGCGGCATACCGCGAACGGGCGGCGGGAGGCAACCGCGGCCGGTCGTTCTGCGGCTGGTCGTTCCGCCGTCGCCCGTTGCCCCGGCCGCCGTTCGCGTGTAGACGGGAGGCATGGGCGACGACCGACGAATGCGCTGTCCGTGGTGCGGGACCGAGCCGTTCTACGTGCGGTACCACGACGAGGAGTGGGGGGTGCCGCTGCACGACGACCGGAAGCTGTTCGAGTTCCTGGTGCTGGAGGGGGCGCAGGCCGGGCTGTCGTGGGCCACGATCCTGCGCAAACGCGCGGCCTACCGGTGGGCCTTCGACCGCTTCGACCCGCGGAAGGTGGCGCGCTACGGGGCCCGCGAGGTGCGCCGGCTGCTGGGTGACGCCGGCATCGTGCGCAATCGACTGAAGATCGAGTCGGCGATCACCAACGCCCGGGCGTTCCTCCGGGTGCAGGAGGAGTTCGGCTCGTTCGACGCCTACGTCTGGCGCTTCGTGGACGGTCGGCCGATCCGGAACCGCCGGCGCACGTTGTCCGAGCTGCCGGCGCGGACCCCGCTGTCGGACGCGGTGAGCAAGGACCTGCGGCAGCGCGGCTTCCGCTTCGTCGGCTCGACGATCGTCTACGCCCACATGCAGGCCACCGGGATGGTCAACGACCACCTGGTGGGGTGCTTCCGCTACCGCGAGGTCTGACGCTGCCGCAGCGCGTCAACGGCCCGGGAAGGCGACGGTTGACGGGCGGCGGATCCGGGGTACGATTCGGGGTACGGCCGTGTCGAAGCCGGCCTTGCCGGCGAGGGAGGGCAGCGATGAATTGTTTGCGGCGACCGGTGGCGATCGCGATGGTCCTGGCCTGGGTGCTGGCGGGCTGCTCGCCGGACGACGACAGCGGCTACGTCCCGGTGGACGGCCGGGACTACATCACCGGGGACGGCGACACCACGCCGACGGACACCGGCCCCGAGGTCATCCCGTGCTCCGCGCTCACCGACTCGGACGGCGACACGATCGCCGACCAGTACGAGAGCACGACCGACTCGGACGGCGACACGGTCCCGAACCACCTCGACGACGATTCGGACGGCGACACGATCCCGGACGCCGAGGAGGCGGGGACGGCCGGCGACTACTGCCGGTTCCCGGCCGACACCGACTTGGACGGCATCCCGGACTTCCTCGACCAGGACAGCGACAACGACGGGCTGACCGACGCGGAGGAGCGCGAGCTGGGCACCAACCCGCGCAACGCCGACTCGGACGGCGACGGGGTCACCGACCTCGGCGAGCGGGCCTACGGCTCGGACCCGCTCGATTCGGGCTCGACGGTCGACCCGGACGACTTCTTCGTGATCCTGCCCTACGAGGAGCCGGAGCAGGTGCGGCCGCTGACCTTCGGCACGAACCTGCAGGTGGCCGACGTCTACTTCCTGATGGACTCGACGGGGTCGATGGGCGGCACGATCAACAACGTGGTGTCGTCGCTGGCCTCGACGATCGTCCCTGGGTTGCGGGCGGCGATCCCCGACGTGCAGATGGGGGTCGGGGCGTTCAACGACTTCCCGACGACGCCGTACGGCGACGGGCTGGACCAGCCGTACTGGCACGACCAGGACATCACGCCGGACGACGGTGCGGTGCAGACGGCGTTGAACGCCGTGGCGACGCGGCCGCGCGGCTCGGGCTACGACTGGTCGGAGAGCTACGTCCCGGCGCTGTACTTCACCGCCTCGGGGCGTGGGACGTTCGCGGGCGGGGCGAGCGTGGCGGACAAGACCTGTCCTCCCGTGCTGGACGAGCCGAGCCCGCGGCGGGGCTATCCGTGCTTCCGGCCGGGGGCGCTGCCGATCGTGGTGCTGGTCGGGGACGCGCCGTGGCACAACTACCCCGGCAACGTCTCGAACACCGGCGAATCGGACTACCCGTTCTGGACGGAGACGTACGGCGACGCCCTGGCGGAGCTGCTGGGGATCGGCGCGCGCGTGGTGGGGGTCTGCGCCCGCTGCTCCGGCGGCGGCTCGGACTACGCCTACCAGTACCAGCAGGGTGTCGCGCGCGACACCGGCACCGTCGACGCCGCGGGCGCCCCGCTGGTCGCGATCTCGGCGGACGGGACGGTGTCGGCCAGCATCGTCGACATGATCCAGACGCTGGCCAGCTTCACGCCGCAGGACGTGAGCACCACCACCGAGGACGACGACAGCGACCTGTTCGGGTTCGACGCGCGGCAGTTCATCACGCGGATCAACCCGGTGTCGTGCATGCCGGCCGGCGGCTGTCCGCACGGCTTCGACGAGACGACCTTCTTCGGCGTGCAGCCCGGGACGGCCGTCACGTTCAACGTCACGTTCTACAACGGCGTCTTCCCGCCGCGCGAGACCGCCTCGGTGTTCAAGGCGACGATCGTCGTCCTGGGCAACGGCGTGGCGCGCCTCGACGAACGGACCGTGATCATCATCGTGCCGCCCACCGGCGACTGGGTCTGGATCGGGTAGCGCAGGCCCCCCGAGCCCTCCCGCGGAGTCGAGCGGATGTCCGGACGGTCCATCGTCGCGCTGTCCTGCCTGGCGCTGCTGGTCGCCTGCGACCCGGCCCCCGGCTCCGGCACGGACGTCGGCTTGGACGGCCCGCCACCCGACGTGCCGCGCCCGACGGGGACCGCCTGCCCGGCGGCGGCGGCGCCGGTGCCGGTGACCGACCCCGACCAGCGGGTCGGCGACGGCACGCCGGGGAGCTGCACCGAGGCGGCGTTACGGACCGCCGTCGAGACGCTCAACGCCGCCGGCGGCGGCATCCTGGCCTTCGGCTGCGGCGCGTCCCCCGAATTCAGTAGCCAGCTCGTCCAGGAT
>CAZMRP010000437.1:0-5058 GCA_964568275.1 uncultured Myxococcales bacterium | reverse complement strand
GCACCGCGCTCCACCTCGACGACCCCGACCACCTGCGCCGCATCGGCCTCCCCGCCGGACGCGACGGGTTCGTTCCCGAGCGACGCGTGCTGGCCGAGCTCGGCCGCCGCGGGATCACCTCCGTGCTGGTCGAGGGCGGCGGGCAGGTGTTCACGCGCTTCCTCGCCGCCGGCCTCGCCGACCGCGTCGCCCTGTTCCTCGCTCCGAAGCTGCTCGGCGGACCCGCCGCCCGAGGCTTCTTCCTCGGCCCGGGTGTCCCGGAACCGGGCCTCGCCACGGGGCTTGAGCTTCTCCGCGTAGAGCGCTATGGGGACGACGTGCTGTGGCTGGGACGCCCCCGCCCGGCCGACCGGGCGAGCGGACCGCGACGCACCCGGTAAAGACTTGGAGTTACGGAGTTGTTCACCGGCATCGTGACAGCAGTCGGTGAGGTAGAGTCGCGGGTCCCCGGACCCGCCGGGGCGGTGCTCCGCCTCCGCTCCCCCTGGACCGACCTCGCGCTCGGGGAGAGCATCTCCGTCGACGGCGCCTGCCTGACCGTCGCGCGGGCGGAACCTTCCGGCCTGTTCGAGGCCGACGCGTCGGCCGAAACGCTGGCCCGCACCACCCTCGGCGACCGCACGGCCGGCGACCCGGTACACCTCGAGCGGGCGATGCGTCCGGACGACCGGCTGGGCGGGCACCTGGTGACGGGACACGTCGATGCGGTCGGCACGGTGGTCGCGGCGCGGGAAACCGGGGGCGGCGCGTGGGGGCTCACCGTGCGGCTGCCGGAACCGCTCTTGCGACAGGTGGCTTCGAAGGGCTCGATCGCGCTGGACGGGGTGAGCCTGACGGTCAACGAGGTGCGGGGGACCGAGTTCGACGTGGTGGTCGTGCCGCACACGGCGCGGGCGACCAGGCTCGGGCGGCTGCGCGCCGGGGACCGGCTGAACGTGGAGACCGACCTGCTGGCCAAGTACGTGCAGCGCGCGCTGGGGGGCGGCCCCGACGGCGGCGGGGTGACGGCGGAGCAGCTGGCGCGGGCCGGGTTCGACGGGCCGGCGCCGCGCGCGTCGGGACGCCCCGGCCGGGGACGCCCGGGGGGGCGGAGGTGAGCCCGGCATGACGACCGATGCGATCCGGCGGGTCGAGGCGGCGCTGGAGGAGTTCCGGCAGGGCCGGATGGTCATCCTCTGCGACGACGAGGACCGCGAGAACGAGGGCGACCTGTGCCTGCCGGCGGACGCGGCGACCCCCGAGGCGATCGCCTTCATGGCCAACAAGGGACGCGGGCTGATCTGCGTGACGCTGACGGCCGAGCGCGTCGACCGGCTGCAGCTGCCGATGATGGTCCGCGACAACCGCTCGTGCTTCGGCACCGCGTTCACGGTCTCGATCGAGGCCAAGGCCGGAGTGACGACCGGGATCAGCGCCGCCGACCGGTCGCGGACGATCCGCGTCGCGGCGGACCCCGCCACGGGACCCGAGGACCTGGTCACGCCCGGCCACGTCTTCCCGCTCCGCGCGGCGCCCGGCGGCGTCCTGCAACGGACGGGGCAGACCGAGGGCTCGGTGGACCTCGCCCGGCTGGCGGGGCGCACGCCGGCGGGGGTGATCTGCGAGGTGATGAACGAGGACGGCACGATGGCCCGCCGTCCGCAACTCGAGCAATTCGCCCGGGAGCACGACCTGGTCGTGCTCTCGGTGGCCGACGTGATCGCCTACCGGCTGCAGCACGAGCGGCTGGTGCGGCGGCTGGCCAGCCACGAGATCGAGCTGGATCTGGGCGACGGCTGGATGCAGGCCACGGCCCACGTCTACGGACTGACCCCGGGGCTCGGCACCACCGCCGACGGGCTGGTGGCGCTCGTGCTCGGCGACCCGGCGGCCCAGCGGCCGACGCCGGTGCGGGTCCACCGCGAGTCGTGGCCCACGGACGCGCTGCGGATCCGGGGCCTCGAGCGGCTGCACGTGGGCGTGACCGACGCGCTGCGCACGATCCGCGACGCCGGCGGCGGCGTGTTCCTCAAGCTCCCGCCCGCCCCGGACCTCGCCTTCGCCGACCTGCTCAACCTCCGGGCCGCGCCGGACCGGACGCCGGACCGGAGCAAGGCCGAGCGACCGCCGGTGGCGCGCGAGTTCGGTTTCGGGGCGCAGATCCTCCGCGACCTCGGCGTCGAGGAACTGGCGCTGTTGACCAACAATCCACGGGTGTTCGTCGGGCTGGAGGGGTTCGGCCTGCGGGTCGTGCGCTTCCTCGACCCGACGCGCCCCGGCTGAGCGGGCGGAAGGCGGACGGCGGATGGGCATCACCCCCCAGCACAACATGTGGCAGTGCGGCCCGATCGCGCTGCGCCACGCGCTGTTGACGCTGGGCGTCTACGCCGACGACCGGGAGATCGCCGCCGTCGCCGGCACCACGCGGCTGGGCACCGACGAGGAGCAGATGGCGCGGGCCGCGCGGGCCTACGACTGCGAGCTGCACTTCGAGCGGTTCCACCGGCCGGCGGAGGCGCTGCGGGCGCTGGCGGCCCGGCTGCGACGCGGCACGCCGGTCCTGCTGCCGGTGCACAACTGGGCGCACTGGATCGTCGCCGTGAAGGTCGAGCGCGGCCGGTTCATCGTGATGGACAGCGAGCAGGAGGCGGTGCTGACGATCCTCGACGCCCGCCAGCTCCAGCGGCGCTGGGTCTACCGGGAACGCCCGTCCCGCGGCGTGGTCCACCCGCCGATCTACGACCTCCACCCGCTGGTGCCGCGCTTCCGCGCCACGATCCGCACCAAGTTCTCCCTCGCCCGCGCCCGCTTCCTGCGACGAGCCGAGAACCGGTCGCTGTCCGAGCTGTGGGACGAGTACGCGGCCGACCTGTCGCATCTCTGCCGGCCCCGCACGCCGCTCAGCGAGAACGTGCTGTCGATGGGCGAGTTCCTCCGGCGGCACGAGGCGCTGATCGTCGACGAGGTGGCGTACTGGCACGGCGTGGTCGAGAAGCGCAAGGTCGAACGGGTCCTGCGGAACATGCACTTCGTGGCCGACACGCTGGGCATGGTCATCCATCTCGAGTCGGAGAACCGGGCCATCGCCGGGATCAGTGCGATCCTCGCCTTGTGGGCCGCTTCCCACGAGGGCGTCCTGCCGGTCTACGCCTCCTCCGAGCGCGGCCTGTCGCCCGGCCTGCAGCGACGCCACCGCCTCGCCCGTCGACACCGGCGCCGCCGCTGCTGAGCCGCGCGGCCGCCGGCCCCCGCGGCCCTCGCGGACCTTGTTCGCCCGGGGCGACCCGGCTATGCTCCGCCTCCGAGACGGACGGAGGTGTGGAGATGCCCAAGGAGAAACAGGTTCCGCCGGCCGAGGGTCCGATGATGCTCGAGGGCCAGCTCGACGCGTCCGGCCTGTCGTTCGCCATCGTGGCCAGCCGCTTCAACCACTTCGTCGTCGACCGGTTGCTCGAAGGGGCGATCGACGGCCTGGCGCGGCACGGGGCCGACGCCGGTCGCGTGACCGTGGTCCGCGTCCCGGGCTCGTTCGAAATCCCGCTCGTCGCCCGGCGCGTCGCGGCGGCGAAGAAGTTCGACGCCGTGATCTGCCTCGGCGCCGTGATCCGCGGCGGCACGCCGCACTTCGACTTCATCGCCGCCGAGGTCACCAAGGGGATCGCCCAGGCGAGCATGGAGACGGGAGTCCCGATCATCTACGGCGTGATCACGCCGGACACGCTGGAACAGGCCATCGAGCGGGCCGGCACCAAGGCCGGCAACAAGGGCTTCGACGCCGCCGTCTCGGCCATCGAGATGGCCAACCTGTTCCGCGCCCTGCGCTGACCCGGCGCCCGTGCCGCCGATGACCCGCCACCCCGACCGTTCCGCCACCCGCCGCCGCCGCCTGCGCGAGGCCGTGGTCCGCGTGCTGTACGCCGTCGACGTCGGCCGGCTCGACGTCGATACCGCGCTCGACGGCTACCGCAACTACCTGGCCGAGGGCCCCGTCCAGGAGGACCTCGACGAGTGGGCCCGCGCGGTGGCCGGGCGCAGCGAGGAGATCGACGAGCTGATTCGCAAGGCGAGCACCCACTGGCGCCTCGAGCGCATCGGGGCGCTCGAACGCTGCCTGCTGCGGCTCGGCACCTGGGAGCTGCTGGCCCGCGCCGACATTCCCGCGCGCGCCACGATCAACGAGGCGGTGGAGATCGCGCGACGCTACGGCGGCGAGGAATCCCCGGCCTTCGTCAACGGCATCCTCGACCGCGTGGCCCGCTCGCTGGCTCCCCGCCGCGCCGAAGTGCGCGAGGAGTAGCGGGGCCGCCCGATGAACCTGGGCTTCGTCGTCCCCGAGCTGCGGCATCTCGACCACGTCCGCGTCGGCGCCCTGGTGCTCTACCTGCACGAGGACGAGGTGCCGTTGCCGGACGTGCGCGGCCTGGTCGATTGGCGCCTCTGCGGCACCCTCTCCCGCCTCGTCGCCCTCGGCCGCCTGCGCGGCGCGGACGGCGAGACGACGCTGATGCCCGTGGGACACCGCCTCGGCTGCGAACGCCTGCTCGTGCTCGGCCTCGGACCCCGCCGCACGCTGTCCGCCGAGGAGCTGGCCGAGCGGATCCGGCGGGCGCTGCGCACGCTGGCCGACATCCAGGTCCACTCGGCGGCCATCGCCCTGCCCGGCCGCCCGGGCGGCCCCACCGACCCCAGCGCCGCCCTCGAGGCGCTGCTCGCCGTGGCGCCCGCCGTGCCCGAGCTCGACGAAATCGTCGTGATCGACGACCCGGCGGCCCAGAAGGCGATGAACGCGACCCTCGACCTGCAGCGGCGCCGCGGCTGACCCGGCCGACTCGCCCCCGACCGCCGATGTGCACCGTCAAACGGGACGTTCGCAGTGAACCTCCTCCCGTGTGGTCCCGTTCCGTGGTTCCGTAATGGCTTGACCAGCCCGGACCCGCATGGTCTGCTGCGCCCGGCGTTCGAGTGTGGCCGCCTGCGGCGGCCCGGAATGCCGGAGGAGGGTCGAATGTCGGACTTCGAGAAGCGGATCAAGCGGGCGGCCGACGACTTCGCGCAGAGCGTCCTGGAGACCCTGCGCGG
>CAZMRP010000436.1:0-5061 GCA_964568275.1 uncultured Myxococcales bacterium | reverse complement strand
GAACGCGTGATCGCCATCGCCCGGAACGGGTGATCGCGATGGCCGGAATGGGCACGGTTCTGCGACGACGACGGCGATACCACCGGCACGGTGCCGGCGGCGAGACGGCGGGGTGTACCCGCCCGCGGGGCGCGCGGCGGACGGCGCGCGAGGATGGTGGACGATGAACGAAGCGACGAAGGGAACTGAGAACGCGAAGGCGGCGGAGCCGGAGGGCAAGGTCAAGCGGTGGACGCTCGAGCGCGACGGGGACCGGCCGTTGCGGTTCCGCGGCGAGCAGCTCGGGGAAGGCGAGTCCGGCAGCGGCGGGACCAGCGGCTACCGCTGCGACTGGAATCGCGGCGTCAAGGTGCGGATCTTCCGGCTCGCGTCCGGTGGCGGCTACGTCGTCGCCCGCTCCTACTGGTCGCACTGGCAGGGCGAGGACGGCCGCGCGGAGGCGACGGTGTGCCCCACGGCGGCGGCGCTGCTCGAGGCGCTCCGCGACGACGGCGGGGAGATCCGGCGGGCGGAGGCCGCGGCGCTCGACGACGCGGCGGCGGTGGACGAGGGGATCGCGGCGGTCGCGGTCGAGGACCTCGACGGCGGGGAGGTGCAGCGATGAACCGGGACGACCAGAACGAGCGGTTGATCGGAATCGCGGCGGTCGAGCCGGACCCGGACCGCGACATCCTGCCGGCCGAGGGCAAGCGGCGGTGCTGTGCGTTGTGGCCGTAGGAGAGACGGGTTGACGCTGGGCGCTACCAGCGCGACGATTCGGGGCAGCGCGCGGACCGATCATCCGTGCGCGGGGGGCCGGCGCCGCACCCGGTCCCCCGGCCCCGACCCCTTCAACGTGCGGCAGGGACGGTGCGGCGGTGGGCGACGCGAGACATTCGCACAAGCCGATGGGCGAGGAACGGTTGACGCCCGCGGAGGCGGCGCAGCGGTTTCAGGATCGGACAGGGATCGCGACCGTCGCTTTGTTTGTCGAGACACCGGGTGCGTACCCGCAGGAAGCCTTCGACAACAACCCACCGCAGCGGTCGGCGGATGTTGCTCCCAGCGATCCCGAGTTCCAGATCCGTGTCCTCCGATGGGCGATGGTCGAACACCACTTCATGCACGAGGCCGACTTCCACTGGAAAGAGGCGCGGAGTCCCTACCAGCGGAAGATCGACCGTCGCGTCCGCCGTTCGATCCGCGCCGCTGCGGCGAGCCTGCGGGCAATCTGCGACCTTGCGCCGAACCCGAAGCCCGACGATCAGGGGAGACGTGTCCCTCCGCCGGATGGGTGGTTCGAGTTGTCGCAAGTGCTCGAGCGTGGCGTAGCAGATGCCGGCTACTTCAAGGCCGAGCCGAGGGACAGGAAGCTGGAACTGACCATGCACCGGATTCGCACTATCGAGTGGATCCTGCGGCATGGAGAGGTTGCGCTCGGAGCTGCCAACCCATTCACGGGCCCTCGGAAGCCTGCGAGGCGCGGGCGCCCACCGTGCGACGCCTTCCCCGGTTTCGTCGTGAACTGCCGTCGCATCGTGGTCGCCGGCCGTCCCATCGGACCGGACCGGATCGCTTGGCTCTGCATCGCCAACGACGTTGGGGCGGACGACAAGCGGACGGACGGGAGCTACAGCGTCGAGCGGATGGCGCTACGGGTGCGACAAGTCCTGCGGCGCAAGGCGCCCGCCGACACCGGCAATCCTCCACCACCCGAGACGGAATCCACCTAGCCCCGCGCATTTCTGTCCCCCCTGTTCGTGACCGAATCGGCACGCGAGGGCGGGATTGTCTCCGGTATGACTGGCCGCGTTCCGTGGGCACCATGGGTGCATGGCGCGGCACGGTGAAACAAGAACGCACCTCGGCGCGACATGGTTGGGTGAGAAGCGGCGCACCGTGGCCGACGTGGCTTCGGCGCCGCGGAAAGGAGTGTTCGACGATGCGTGAATCCCAGGCGACCTCGACCGGCACGACGGACCGCGGAGGCGGCGCACTTCTCAGCGTGAACGCGGCGGCGGCCGAGCTGTCGGTCAACAAGTTCACGATCTACAAGTGGATCGCCCGCGGGCGGCTCCCGAGCGTGAAGCTGGGCCGTGCGGTCCGCGTGCGACGGCGCGACCTCGAGGCGTTGATCGACGCGAACCTGCGGCCCGCGCACGAGGCGCTCGCATTCGCTGGCGTGGCACCCGACGCGGACGACGACGGGAGCGACGGTTGAGCACGACGCCCCAAGCGGCCGACCCCGCGGTGCTCGCGGCGCCGTCGCGGATCGTTGTGCCGCGGCCCGATGACACCACGTTCATCAAGGCGCTTGCGCGCGGCGTGGCCGACGCGTCGATCATGCTGGCCCGCAAGGGACCGCCGGGACCGGAAGGCCGGGACGAGTGGCAGGAGTTCGGCTCCTTCGAACTGGCCGAGCTGGACACGATGTTCCCTGCCGTCGTGCGTTCCGTCCTGGGGGACCGGGACGTCTTCCAGACTCCCACCCTGTTCTGGCGGCCGGGCCGCGGGCGAAGCCGCTACGCTCCGATGCTGGCCCGCGCATTCCGCAGGACCATCAACGTCCAATGGTTGACGTGCGCGTGGTGCGACCTCGACTGCGGCAGGCCGGGCCGTCCATCGCAGGGGCAGACGCTGGGTGCCATCTTCGACGCGCAGGCCCGGGGCATCATCCCCACGCCGACGCTGTTCTTGTTCAGCGGGCAAGGCGTGTGGCCGTTCTGGCTGTTGCGGAACGGAAGCGACGATCCGCGCTATCCGGCAGACGGTCCCGTGCGCGCTTGGCCTGAGAACATCAAGACGTGGCAGCGGGTCGAGCGGGCGCTACACGACCGCCTCGCCGCGCTCTGCTCGGATCCCGATGCGCTCGACGTGGTACACGTCTGCCGCATCCCCGGCAGCCTGAACACGAAGTCCGGGCGGCGCGTCGGCTACGTCCTGCTACTCGACCCTGACGGCAAGCCGTTCTCGCACACCTTGCGTGGGCTGTGCGGCTTCCTGCGCCTCCCGTTGCGAACCGTGCCCGACGAACTGCGCGCCATGTGCTCGCCGGAGGAGGAGGAAGAGCGGCGGCGCCGCGCGCTCCGTGGGAGTGTCGGTCGCTACCGGCTTGCGGTCGAGCAGTTCTACGCGCTGGAAGACCTCCGCGGCGGCTGGCGCGAGGGGACCCGCTGGCGCGCGTGCCGGCTTCTATCCATGTGCCTGACTCGCTCCCGTGCGCAGCACGGCATGGCCGACGACGCTATCCGGGCCGAGGTGCTCCGCGTGGCGTCGAGATGCCGAACGGCTGACGGTCGTGCGCCGCTCCCTCTTCCCGAGGCCGAGGCGCTCGACGCCTGGGAGAAGGGTCGCGTCCGCGGCCCCGGCAACCCCCGCAACGTCGTGATCTCCACCTGGCTCGACGTGGCCCCGGCCGAGGCGGCGGAACTGGTGAGTTGGAAGGCGGCGCCGCGGTTCGGTCCGACGCCCGTGGAACCTGAACCGCCGACCCGAGAGGACCTCCGCGACCGGCGGCGCGAGTTGATCCGGCTCTGCGTGGAGGGGCGCCGGACCTTCCCGACGCTGGCGCAGCTCGGAGCGGCCCTCGAGCCCTACGGCATGACCGCCTCGCCCCTGACCCTGCTCCGTGACCTCCGGGCGCTGCGGCTCGACAACCCCCGCGGCCGGGCGCACCGGACCAAGCAACTGACCATCCCCGGGAGCGTAGGCACAACGGCAAGTGATTCCGCCATGCTCACTTTGGAAGCTAGAGAGGGGGGGGTGTCCGGTCCCTGCCCGGATCCGGGTCCTGCTCCCCCGCCGGAGGCAGCAAGAGAGGCCCGCCGGCCCGAGGCGCCCCCGTCCCCGACCGAGAGGGCACCGAGAGAGGCCCAGCGGCCCGAGCGACGCGCCGTGACCACAGGTGTCCCGACCGACGCGCCCCGCGTGCAGACCGCGATCCCCGGCGAGGCCGAGGTGCCGGTGCCCGACCTCGAGGCCGAGGACCGGGAGCGGGAGCGGCAGGCCCGCGAAGCCCAGCGGCTCGAGCAGGACGCGCAGCGGGAGGCCGAGCAGCGAGCGGCCGACGACCTCGCCCAGCGGCAACAGGAGATCCACACCGGGAACCACCCGGGACACACCCAGGACACACCCGAGGCACGACCGGCAACGGCGGGAACCGCTCGCCCTCGGCGCCCGACGGCGGCCGAGCGACGGAACGCCGAGCACGTGGCCCGGATGCTGGCGGAGGTGGACGACCGACACGCGGCCCGGCGCCTCGAGCACGAGGCGGAGTGCCAGCGGTTCGCGGCCGAGGTGGCGGCGGCCCGCAAGGCGCTCGAGCACCTGAACCACTGGACGACCCGCCGAACGGTGGCGGGGTAGGAGGTGACAGGATGGACCAAGCGACCGGAACGAACGACGCGGAGGGGCTGCCCGTGGACAGGCTGCCGGGGTTCAAGGTTGCTCCGCTGCCGGCGGACCTCGAGCACGTTGCTGGCCTGCGGTGGGGACGGACGGGCGGCAACGCGCCGGCACACTACCTGCGGGGCAAGAGGCGCGACGGGCGCCGGGTGTTCGTCGTCGTGAATCCAGCGCACGCGGCGAACCCCACAGAGCCCGACTTCGATCTGTACGTCGAGCGCGACGGCTCGCAAGGGGCCGAGCCCGATCCCTGCCCTCCGGGGCGACCGACGGCGGAAGCGGTGAACCTGTGACCGGGCACCGTCACGCCCACGGGGAGCCGTGCGCCAACTGCCGGACGGACCCCTGCCCGGCGTGCGCCGGGACCGGCAAGGCCGAGCCGTGGCCGACGGTGGACCTGGGACCCCTGCTCGACAACGCCGAGCGGGACCTTGCGGCCGTGCTCGACAAGGCCGAGCCGCTCGAGCTGCCGGACGTGGACGTGTCCGACCTGCTCGACCCGCACGCGGGACTTCCCCTGCGGGAGCGGGTGCGGGCGCACGCGCACGCGCTGGCGGGCGACCTCGAGCAGCTCCACGGGCCGGAGGCCGACGACCTCGGAGCGCGACTGCGGGGGTTCCTTGAGCGGCTCGACGCCAACGCCCGGCTCGTCGAGGTGGAACTGCGCGAGGCCGAGGC
>CAZMRP010000435.1:0-5070 GCA_964568275.1 uncultured Myxococcales bacterium | reverse complement strand
CGCCTCGGGGCTGGTCTGCACCGCCGGCGTCTGCGAGACGGCGCCGGCCTGCGGCGGGGCGCGCGAGCCGTGCTGCGCGGGCTCGGCGTGCGACGAGGGGCTGGTGTGCACGAGCGGCACCTGCCAGACCGAGCCGAGCGCCTGCGGGGCGATGGGCCAGCCGTGCTGCGTGGGCTCGACCTGCACGGCCGCCGGCGCCACGTGCTGCAGCGGCGCCTGCGTGGACACCACGCGCGACCCGCGCAACTGCGGCTCCTGCGGCAGCCTGTGCGACGGAACGTGCAGCGGCGGCAGCTGCTCGACCGTCACCTGCGGCGGCGAGAGCCAGCCGTGCTGCACGACGGGCGAGCGCTGCCGGACCGGCCTGGAGTGCAACGCGTCCGGGCAGTGCGTGCGGACGACGACCGCCTGCAACCCGGTGCGCGCCGCCTGCGGGGCACCCGCGGAGTGCTGCGCGCCGCTGACCTGCCGCGGCACGCCGTACGATTCCCAGTGCTGCGCGGACGTGGGCGGGACCTGCAGCTCGAGCCTCGACTGCTGCGGCTGGATGTCGTGCGTCGCGGGCCATTGCGCCTGCCAGGTGGGCTCGGACCTCTGCACGCCGGGCGACTGCTGCGCCGGCCTGACCTGCACCGACGAGACCTGCACCACCGGCACCTCGACCGACCCGTGCGCCGACGCCCGGGACTGCGCGGCCTGCACCGGGCGCGCGAGCTGCGGCTGGTGCGGCGCCACGAGCAGCTGCATGACCGGGGCGCTCTCCGGCCCGACCGCCGGCAGCTGCGCCACCGGCTGGAGCTGGTATTCCAGCTCGTGCGGCTCCACCACCGACCCCTGCGCCGCCAACACCGACTGCGAGACCTGCAACTCGGTCTCGACCTGCGGCTGGTGCCGGGCCACCGGAACCTGCGCCACCGGCGGCAGCACCGGGCCCACCTCGGGCGGCTGCACCGACTGGGTCTGGTACGTCAGCGCCTGCGGAACCACGACCACCGACCCGTGCGAGGCCCACGACAGCTGCGGCACCTGCACCGTGGTCGCGGGCTGCGGGTGGTGCGGGGACACGACGTCGTGCCGCACCGGCACCTGGAGCGGGCCGGCGGCGGGAAGCTGCGGCGACTGGAACTGGCTGTCCTCCGACTGCCCGACGGACGAGTGCGCCGGGGCGTACGACTGCGCGGACTGCACGAGCACCGCGGCGTGCGGCTGGTGCAACACCACGTCGACCTGCCAGACCGGCAGCTGGAGCGGTCCGGCCGCCGGTTCCTGCGCCGACTGGGACTGGTACGCCTCGGCCTGCGCCTCGACGGACGCCTGCGACGTCCACGCCGACTGCGCCGCCTGCACCGCCGCGTCCGCCTGCGGCTGGTGCGAGGCCAGCTGGACCTGCATGACCGGCGGCTCCTCCGGCCCGACCTCCGGCGGGTGCACCGACTGGCGCTACTACGGCTCCTCGTGTTCGACCGCGCCCGACCCCTGCGACGTCCACGCCGACTGCGCCGCCTGCACCGGCGACGCCGCCTGCGGCTGGTGCGAGGCCACCTGGACCTGCCTCACCGGCGGCCCGTCCGGCCCCGACGACGCCTACTGCTCCGACTGGCGCTACACCGCCGGCTCGTGCCCGGTCCCGACCGACCCCTGCGACGTCCACGGCGACTGCGCCGCCTGCACCGCCGCTTCCGCCTGCGGCTGGTGCGAGGCCACCTCGACCTGCATGACCGGCGGCTCCTCCGGCCCGACCTCCGGCTGGTGCTCCGACTGGCGCTACTACGGCTCCTCGTGCCCCACCGCGCCCGACCCCTGCGGCGGGAAAGAAGTCCAAGCGCGATCTGCCTGGCAGCCTTGGCCGTTCCCGAACCCCATCGATGTCCCCCGCGGTGCCCATCACCTTGCCTGTGAAATGTAACATATTGTGGTTTTCACGACACCGCAAGGACGAGGGCGGCGCTTCGGCGGAAGACTCACGACTTGACGGGAGCGGAAGGCCGGAACATCCTGCGGATCGTGGTCGAAGGTGGACTACGATGAGCCGTCTGCTCCTCAAGGTGCAGCCCGCCGCGAAGGGCGGCTTCCTCCGCGGGACTCCCTTCCAGCGGAAGCGCCAGCGGGGACGGCCGTGCGGCGGTCGCGGCGTGTGCTTTCACCACAGGCCGATTCTAGTCGGCCAGTGTCGGGGCGGCAAGGAAATCCAAGCACGATCTGCCTGGCGACCCAAGCCGCTCCTGGAGTCCATCGATGTCCCCCGCGATGCCCATCACCCTGCCGACGCAATGTAACATATTGTGGTTTCCACGACACCGCAAGGGCGAGGGCGGCGCTTCGCGGAAGACTCACGACTCGACGGGGGCGGAAGGCCGGAACACCCTGCGGATCGTGGTCGAAGGCGGACTACGTTGGCGGATGCGCCTGGTCGAGAAACAGGACGACCCGCTCCTCGACCTGCCAAACGAGCGCGGCCCGCACCCTGCGGTGCTCCAGTACCACTTCCGTGGCCGCAGCGTGCACGCCGACCTCCGTCTCCGCGTGAACGACCACCTTGTCGGCTGGACGCTCTCCGTGCAGCGCCCTGGCGCGATCGCCGACAGCCTGGACACCGTCGAGGAAGCCCGGCGTATCGCGCGCTCGTTCACGGTCGATGGCGACCGCTACGCGAAGCCGCTCGTGGCGCCGGCGAAGGTGTTCGCCACGCCGAAGGCCCGGCAGCCGGTCGCGTGGCTCGACATCGACGGCGAGGTCCTCGGCGAGGGCGAGGTGGGCGCGACGGCGAACGAGAAAGGCGTCATCGTCGCCATCGACCGGCCGAAGGTCGAGTGGGGCATCCAGAAGCCGTTCGCGCACGAGTACTTCTTCTCCGGCGGCCGCGAGCTCGTCGGCGTGATGTACTTCCGGCTCCTCACCGGCCAAGGGGGCGAGCCGGCGCCGGAGGTGGAGGCCGGCCGGCGCTCGCCGGCGGGCGAGCCGTTCTGGACCGCGTTCCTGTCGCGCGAACTGCTGCCGTCGGTGCTGAAGCTGCGCGCGGTCGAGACCGGCTCGATGCCACCGGACGGCTACTCGGCAATCCCGGTCTCGCTCGAGCGCGACACGCCGCGGGAGTACCGCTACTGGGAGGCGAAGGGCGAGAAGGCCCGCGAGATGCGCGACGCGCTCGTTGAGGCCAAGCACTTCACCGCCGAGAACGTGCGGCTGGTCGATGGCCAGTTCCGGCGCGTGGTCCAGAAGCTGTTCCTCGCGCCGGCGCCAGACGAGGCCGTTGAGAAGGCCCGCCAGATTCCGTTCCAGCAGTGGGGCGGATCTGCGAAGTACGCGCGCCGGCTGGCCGAGCGGCTGCCCGAGCACAAGCGTTACGTCGAGCCCTTCTGCGGGGCGGCGGCGTTGTTCTACGCCAAACCGCCGTCCGAGGAGGAGGTTCTGGCGGACGCGGACCCTGACGTGGTTTTCGCGCACCGCTACCTGCAGAAGTTCGACAGACGCGCCATGGCGGCGCTGAAGAAGTTGCCGTGGACCGTGTCGCGGGCCGGCTTCGAGAAGGCGCGCGCGTGCGAGCCGCGGTCGGACGCGGAGCGTTTCTGGAAGCTCGCCTACGGCCGGCTCTGCACCTGGGGCGCGAAGCCCAACCTGAGCGGCTTCGCCACCATCCACGACGGCCAGACCTACAATCTGGACGACCTGTGGAGGTTCCAGGCGCGGCTCAAGGGCGCGCGCATCATCAAGCAGGACTGGAAGAAGACGCTCGCGGACCACGACGGCCCGGCCACGCTCTTCTTCCTCGACCCGCCCTATGCCGAAGAGTGGGCGGTGGGCGACGGCATCTCGCCCGAGGATGTCGCCGATGCGGTCGGCAAGCTGAAGGGCGACTACGTCATCGCCTACACGGACTCGGCGCGGGCGCGGCGCGCGCTCGCCAAGGTCGGGCGCACCTTCAGGATGAAGATCCCCGAGGGCCGAAGCGCGGGCCAGTGGCAGAAGCGCAGCCGGCTCTTCGCGGCCTCCTGCAAGCTGCGCAAGCTCGACGACATCGACTGGCTTGAGGACGAGGACGACACCGGTGACGTCGCCGCCCCCGGTACCCTCGAGTCCTCACCCGCTGCGATCGCCGCGGCCGCCGCCTCCGGCTGCGATCCCGCCGCGGTTGCGGACCAAGCCGCCGAGGTACTCGGCGTCCCGCAGCCCGACGAGCCGCAGCGGCTGATCGGGGATGCCCTGGCGAAGCAGATCCCCGTGATCAAGACCGGCGAGGAGCGCTACGTGCTCGGCATTGTTCTTGAGCCCGAGACGGTGGACGCGCAGAAGGACATCTACTCCGCCGCGGAGATCCGCGACGCCGCGCACCGCTTCATGGAGGAGTACCGCAACGTCGGCCTGATGCACCGCGAGCTGATCAACGGCCGCGTGAAGATCCTCGAGTCCTACCTCGCCCCTGCCGACTTCGACGTCGCCGGCACCCGCATCAAGAAGGGCACCTGGCTACTCGCCGTCCGCGTCCTCGACGATGAGCTTTGGCGGCAGGTGAAAGACGGGGAGTTGTCCGGCTTGAGCATCGGGGGAAGTGCCGTGCGCGGCACGACCCGCGCGTGACGGCCGCTCGCTGGCGTTAGGTGTTCAGTACATCCGTGTTCGGATAGCGGGGTGAGGCGGTCGGGAAAGCTGGATCATTTCGATCGCTTGGGGAAGGGGTAGCGCGTCGATGGAAAAGGGCCACGGCATCTGCTTTCCTCTGCTTGTCACAACAACGGAGGCAGAGCCATGGCCCAACAGAAGAGTAGCCCGATCCGAGTCGCACTGGAATCCCTCCTTCCGCGCAAGCGCCTGCGCGAGGCGGCGCGCGAATCCGGTGCGGTGCAGCGCGAACGGAAGATCGATATCGGCGCGTTCGTCTGGACGCTGGTGCTCGGTTTCGCCGCGGGGACGGAGCGCACGCTGGCCGGTCTGCGGCGGTCGTTCGAACAGGCGACCGGAGTGCACGTCGTGCCCTCCGCGTTCTACGACCGCTTCACCGTCGGGCTGGTGCGGCTGATGAAGCGGCTGGTCGCCGACGTGATGGGCAGCCTCGTGCCGCCCGCCTACGCCTTC
>CAZMRP010000434.1:0-5075 GCA_964568275.1 uncultured Myxococcales bacterium | reverse complement strand
CAGCAGGCCCACGGCCCCGGTCCCCGCGCCGAGATCCGCGGCGCGGGCGAACGCCGGTTCGCCGGGCGGGGGCGGCTGCGGCGGACGGCAGGTGGCGGCGAAGGCGGCGAGCAGCACGGCGTCGAGGTTGACGCGGTGGCCGTGCGCCGGCTGGCGCAGGACCAGTCGTCCGTGGAGCAGGGCGTCGGTCGTGGCGGGTCGGAGGAGCGTCACGGGCGGGCGACCCGGCTCAGGGCTCGGGCACCTGGGTCGGCCGGGTGCCGCGGATCGTGACCACGGTCAGGGCGTCGGGGAAGACGTGGGCGTCCCACCAGCCGAGGTTGACGTAGTCGTCCCCGATCAGCGCCACGGCCGAGATGCGGGCCGAGCCGGGGGCGAGCTCGAGCGCGGCGTACAGGCCGTCGCTGTTGGTCGACGCGCGCAGCGTGTCGGGGTACGGCTTCTCCTCCACGCCGTTGAAGTAGGCGAAGGTGTTGGCCTGCGGGTTGACGCCGACGGTGACGTTGTACAGCTTGACGTTGTCGCAGTCGTGGATCTCGCCCGCGATGGCGCCCTGGCCCACGGCGATGCCGTCGAAGTCGCCGGCCGTGGCGGGAATCGCGCGCCAGTCGTCCACCGACAGCGTCTTGGCCCGGTAGAACACGTAGCCGTCCGGCGTCTCGTCCTCCGGGAAGAAGAACACGTTCGAGTAGTACAGGTCCTTCCAGTAGGCGGGCATGCCGCTGGTGTGCAGGATCAGCGGCGTCGACGTCGGGATCCCCTCGACCTCGTAGTACCAGAGCGCCCGGCAGTCGCCGCTGGTCGGCGTGCAGTCCTCGGTGTCGGGCAGCAGCTCCTGGCACGGCCCCGGACAGCAGGCCGCCTCGTCGCCCGTCTCGAAGGGCGTCGGCAGCAGGGCGTCGCTGCAGGCCGCCAGCGTGGCGACGGAGGTGTCGAGCAGCGCGCCGAGGGACCCGTCGGCGGCCATGCGGTAGTACTCCACGGTGATGTCGCCCCCGGCGGCGGTGTTGCCGTTGCCGTAGACGTCCACCACGCCGCGCACCGTCACCGTCGGCGGGTCCGGCGGCGGCGGCGCCGGGAAGCCGCTCGGCTGCAGGCACGCCGTGTTCACCGGGTCCACCGGCGCCTCGTCGCAGTACTCGCTCATCACGCCGCACGGCGTCCGCGCGGCAGGCGTCGTCGGCGGGTCGACGCACACGCAGCAGGTCTGCAGCTGTCCGCGCCGGCAGGCCGGCGCCACCGCGCAGGTGCTCGGGCAGGTCTCGTACAGCACCCCGCTCCCCGTGCCGTCCGGTCCCGTGTCGCCCGCATCGATGCCCGGGTCCGTGTCGTCGCCGCAGGAAACCACCAGCACGAACGCCAGGCCCAGCACCGGCCACGTCAACCGCTTCATCGCCACCTCCCCGCGGGGGCTCGCCGAGCCCGCGCGCCCGTCATCTTGCCCTGTGGAGCGGCGGCATGCAAACGGCCGGGCGTCCCGTGCGAAGGCGCACGCCGGGGCTTCAACCCCGTAGTCAGCCTGTGCAAGCTGATCTAGGTTCCGGGCGTCACCGGCGGAGGATGCGATGGGCGAGGCATACGCGCGCGACCGGATCGTCGACGGGGTCACCTGGGCGGAGTTCTGCGACACGCTCAAGTCGGCGGGGGACGTCGTGCTGCACGGCAGCCGCCGCGAGGACGCGTTGGATCGGGCCGAGGGGTTCCGCTACCTGTCGCGGTTGACCCGCGCGGCGCTCGAGGCGTGCGTCGAGCATGCCGACCCGCGGGCGCCGGTGCTGTTCCGCCCCGTGCACGAGACGGCGAAGATGGGGGCCGACCATCCCGACAACCACTACCTCTGGTCGGCGCTCTCCGGCGAGTACGAGTACCGGCTCCGCGGCTTGCGCCACACCGTGCACTACCTGGGCCTCGGCACGTACAGCGGCTTCTACGGGCAGGGCGGTGCGTCCGGGCAGACCGGGTACCTCGAGGGGACCGAGCTGCAGCTGGCGCCGGACGGGAGCTTCGAGGTCGCGCTGTGCCGCGAGCGCCGGCCCGGCAACTGGCTGCCGACGACCGCGGAAACGTCGTCGCTGATCGTGCGGCAGACGTTCCTCGACCGGCGCAACGAGCGGCCGGCGGAGCTGCGGCTCGAGCGAGTGGGGGGCGACGGGCGACCGACGCCGGTGACGCCGGAGCGGCTCGACCACGGGCTGACGGCGGCGAGCCGGCTGGTCTGGGGCGCCTCGATGATGTTCGCCTCCTGGACCCAGGACTTCATGCAGCATGCCAACCAGCTCCCGCGCTTCGATCCGGCCAGGTCGCTCGGGGCCCACGGCGACCCGAACATCGCCTACTACCACTCGTACTGGGCGCTGGCGCCGGACGAGGCGTTGGTGGTCGAGGCGACGCCGCCGGCCTGTCTGCACTGGAACTTCCAGCTGAACAACGTCTGGATGGAGTCGCTGGACTACCGCCACTACCGCATCGCGGTGAACAAGCACGACGCGGTGTACGCCGGCGACGGCTCGGTGCGTCTGGTGGTGGCGCACGAGGACCCCGGCTGGCCGAACTGGCTCGAGACCGTCGGGCACCGGCACGGGACGATGTGCTTCCGCTGGGTGCGGGCGGCGGAGCACCCGCAGCCGCGGACGCGGGTGGCGAAGCTGTCCGAGGTCCGGGCGGAGTGGGAAGCGGAGCGGGCGAGATGAGCGCCGTCGCGGCTCCGGCGACGCGGGAGACGTCGCAACGCTACGCGCGACCGTATCGCCCCTGGGCGCTGCGGGCGGCAAACCGGACCCTCGGTGCGCTGCAGGGCGTGGGTCTCGGGTCGCCGGACCTGTCCGTCGAGGGGCTGTTGGCCGAGGCCCGCCGGCGCGCCGGGCTCTGGTCGTTCGCGGACGAGACGCTGCCCGACCGGCGGCGGCTGCTGGTCGACGCGGTCGTGTCCGAGGCGTGCCTGCACCCGCTCGGGCGGTGGATGTTCCGCGAGAACACGCTGCGCGTGCTGGTCAACCGGCTGCGGATGGAGGACGACTGGGCTCGGCACCCGGAAATCGCCTCCCTGCCGATCGTGCGTCCGGTGTTCGTGGCGGGGCTGCAGCGCACCGGCACGACGGTCCTGCATCGCCTGTTGGCCTCCGACCCGGCGCGCCGGTTCCTGCCGTCGTGGGAGGCGGTGAACATCGCGCCGCTCCGGCCGCGGGGGAACGGCGGCGGGAACGGGGGCGGCAACGGCGGCGGAAACGGCCGGTCGGATCCCCGCCGCGGCTCCGCGAAGTTCGCCGAGCGGGCGGTGCGGTACATGGCGCCCGACTTCTTCGCGATCCACCCGGTGGAGGCCGAGGCGCCCGAGGAGGACGTGCTGCTGTTCGAGTACGCCCTGTGGAGCACGGTGCCCGAGGCGATGATGCACGTGCCCTCCGTCTCGGCGTGGCTCGAGCGGCAGGACCACCGGGAGGCCTACCGGTTCTACGCGCGGGTGCTGCGCTACCTGCAATGGCAGCGGCCGGGCGGGCCGTGGGTGCTCAAGACGCCGCACCACCTGGAGCACCTCGACGCGCTGCTCGAGGCGTTCCCCGACGCGCGGGTGCTGCAGACGCACCGCGACCCGACGAAGGTGCTGGCCTCCTTCTGCAGCATGATGTCCCACAGCCGCGGCGTCTTCTCGGACCGCGTCGACCCGCGCGCGGTGGGTCGGCACTGGTTCGCCAAGGCGCGGCGGATGATCGAACGCTCGACGGCGGTCCGCGACGCCGACCGCGCCGGGCGTTTCTGCGACGTGCACTACGGGCGGCTGGTCGCCGACCCGCCGGGCGAGTTGCGGCGGGTCTACGAGTTCCTCGGCGACCCCTGGACGGCGGAGGTCGAGGCGGCGGTGCAGGCGTGGCTGGCGGCGAATCCGCAGCACAAGCACGGTCGCCACCGCTACCGCCTGCAGGACTTCGGGCTGCAGCGCGGGGACGTCGCGCAGGCCTTCGCCGCCTACCGCGACCGGTTCGCGATCCCGGACGAGTCGTAGGCGCCGGATTCAGCCCAGCGCCGGGAAATCGACGCCGGTGCGGGCGACGCTCAACTCCCACAGCCGGCGTTCCGTTGCGTCGGGCTCGAGACCGAGGGACGGGAGTCGGCGCTTGAGAAAGCGCCAGTACGCACCGCTCTGCCGCTCGAACAGCGGGTCGACGGCCAGGTGCAGGGCGGTGCGCGCCGCCTGTTCCGGCGCCGGGAAGACCAGCGGCAGGAGCCTCGAGGCCAGTGCCGCCACCAGGCCCGGCTCGTGGTCGGCGATGCCCGAGGCGACGGGGCCGGGGTCGCAGGCGTTGACCGTCACGCCCGTCCCGTCGAGCCGCAAAGCCAGCGCGCGGTTGAAGTGCACGAGCGCGAGCTTCGACTGCGCGTAGGCCTTCCAGAACCAGTAGCGTCGCTGCACGTCGAGGTCGTCGAAGTCGAGCCGGCCGAGCCGGTGGGCGTCCGAGGCGACGAGCACGATGCGGGCCGGCGCGCTGCGCGCCAGCCGCGGGAGGAGCCGCAACGTGAGCTGGAAGACGGCGAGGTAGTTCACCGCCAGGGTCAGCTCGGTCCCGTCGGGCGACTGCTTCCGATCCCGGCTGACGAGCCCGGCGTTGTTCAGCAGCACGTGCAGCGGCAGGTTCCAGGAGAGGAACTCCTCCGCCGCGCGGTCGATCTCCGCCCGCCGCGAGAGGTCGCAGAGCAGCACGCGCGGCTCACGGCCGACGGCGCGGGCGATGGCCTGCTGCGTCTCCCGGCAGCGCTCGGGGTGGCGGCCCAGCAGCACGACCTCGGCGCCGCGCTCGGCGAGCAGCCGGGCCAGCGCGCGGCCGTGTCCGTTGGTGGCACCGGTGACCAGGCAGACCCGACCGTGCATGTCCTGCGACGCCTCCACGGGAACCTCCTCGGGCGTGCGGGATCGCTCGCTCCGCGAGGCACGCCGGGCGAGGATATAGCTCAGCGGCGGCGCCCGACGGAAGCGCGACCGGCGGGCGGCGCGGGGACGCGGCGAGGCCGTCGCGACGGGCGGGCTACCGTCCGTAGATCGTGCGCATCAGGCGGCTCATCGCCGTGGCGGCGGGCGGCGA